>JACDCP010000230.1 GCA_013817465.1 Gammaproteobacteria bacterium
TGCACGGAGAACATCGGCGCGCCCGTGTGCGCGGCGGCATAGCTGCGCGTGTTCAGCTCGGCGATCTCGATGTTGCGTGACGAGAAGAAGCGCGCGAGATTGAAGACGATGCCCGACTGGTCCATGCACACGACGTCGACCGCGTAGGGCAGCAGCGGCTCTCCGCTCTGGCGTTTTTCCGTCGGACGCACATGGATGGCCAGGTTGTCCTTGCGGCCGGCACGCTCCAGCTCGCCTTCGAGCTTCGCCAGGGTGTGCCAGTTGCCCGACACGAGCAGCAACATGGCGAACTCCGAGCCCAGTGCCGTCATGCGGCTTTCGACGATGTTGCCGCCGCAGTCGAGCACGATGCGGCTCAGGTCGTGCACGACGCCGGGACGATCGGGCCCGACCGCGGATATGACCATCAGTTTGTTCATCGGGGGGATTGCGTCGTCAGACGGGTTGGGTCGGTGAGACGAAACCAAGATAGGCTCCTAATTGTACCGCCAACAGCCCGGCGCGCGAAAGGCCGGGCCCGATCGGCCGCTTGCGGCGGGCGGCAGCGGAACGTACCATCGCCGCCATTCATTCTGGCGACAGATTCCCCGGATTTGCAGATGTTCAGCGGTAGCCAGGTGGCGCTCGTTACACCCATGCGCAGTGACGGCGCCATCGATCATGCGTGCTTTAAGCGCCTCATCGAGTGGCATGCCGGGGCGGGCACGGTGGGTATCGTGGTGTCCGGCACGACCGGCGAAGCCCCGACCCTGACCACAGCCGAAAAGCTGGACCTGTTTCGCGCCGCGGTCAGGCATGCGCGCGGCCGCATGCCTGTCATCGCCGGCACCGGTTCGAACTCGACCGCCGCCAGCGTCGCTTTGACGCAGCAGGCAGGAGACGCCGGTGTCGATGCCGTGCTCGTGGTGACGCCGTACTACAACAAGCCGACGCAGGAAGGGCTGTTCCGGCATTTCAGCGCCGTCGCCGACGCATCGCAGGTGCCGGTCCTGCTGTATAACGTGCCGGGACGCACGGCATGCGATCTGTTGCCTGCGACAGTCGCGCGCCTCGCCGCACATCCGCAGATCGCGGGTATCAAGGAGGCGACGCCGGGGGTCGAGCGTGCGCGGCAGATCCGCGAGGCCTGCGGCAGCGAACTCATCATCCTGAGCGGCGACGATGCGACTGCGCTCGAGATGATCCTCGACGGCGGACAGGGCGTGATTTCGGTGACGGCCAACGTGGCGCCGGCCCTGATGCGCGACATGTGCTCTGCGGCGCTGGCTGGTGATGCCGAGGGCGCACGTGCGGTCAACGTGAAGCTTGCGGAGCTTCACGAGGTTTTGTTTGTCGAATCCAATCCGATCCCGGCGAAATGCGTGCTCGCGCGCCTGGGAATGATCCCGCCGGGGCTGCGATTGCCGCTCACGCCGCTCGACGCGCGGCATGCGGCAGTCATCGAAAGCGCCATGCGGACTGCGGGTATCGAGCTTGCCAGAGAACCGGAAGTCATGAGTGATTAAGAACACGTCGATGTGGAAACCCGCCCGCCATGTGTTCTGCGCAACGCTGGCGGCGTCCGCGCTGGCTGCTTGCAGCGGCTATTCTTGCCGGGAGCCGCAGGTCTATCAATCGGCCCGCAGCGTCCCGGCGCTCGAAGTGCCCGAAGATCTCAGCGAGCCGGAAGACGAGACGCAGCTCGTGATCCCGCGGGCCGCGGAAGACGCGCCGGAGCGCGACCCGGAGGATCCCTGTCTCGACCAGCCGCCGGAGTATTTCGAAGAAGAAGAGCTTTCATGAGATGCTTGTACAAGGAGAGGTGGCCGAGCGGTCGAAGGCGCCTGACCGGAAATCAGGTATGCGGTAACACCGTATCGTGGGTTCGAATCCCACCCTCTCCGCCAATTCGAAAACCGAAGCTCACAGCTGTTCCCGCAGCAACAGCGCAATCCGATCGCGCGCGCGGGCGAAGATCGACCACTGTTCGACATCGGCCAGTGTGATTTCCGTGGATTCCGAGAGATCTTCCGTATACGACGCGTTCAATGCCTCGACGAACGGGCGGTCGTATACCGCGACTGCAATTTCGTAGTTGAGCTCGAAAGAGCGGCTGTCGAAATTCGACGAGCCGATCACCGCCCAGGTGTTGTCGACGGTCACCGTCTTGGTGTGCATCATCGTCGGTTGATACTCGAATATCCGCACGCCGGCTTTCAGCAGTCGCCGGTAATACGTCCGGCTGGCGTAACCCACGACGGCGGCATCCTGGTGCGGACCGGGAACCAGCAGCGTGACCTCGACCCCGCGGCGCGCGGCTTCCTGCACACCGAGCTCGAGCTCGGGATCGGGCGCGAAGTAGGGGGTGGCGATGCGCACTTTTTCATGCGCGCTGTGGAACAACAGCCAATAGACGAAAGCGATGTCCGAGATGCTGCCCTGGGGCGCGGCATTGAGCGGCACCATGCGAGCCGCCCCCGCTGGCGCCAGCGGCGGAAACATGCGCTCGCCGGCCAGCACCTCAGCGCTTGCCTGGCGCCAGTTTTCCGCGAACGCGCCCTGCAGGTAGCGCACCGCCGGGCCCTCGATCCGGAAATGGTCATCGCGCCACTGCCTGGGGCCCTGAGCGTCCCCGGTCCATTCACTGGCGATGCCGACCCCGCCGGTGAAACCGATGCGGCCGTCGACGACCAGAACCTTGCGATGGGTGCGGTTGTTCCACCGGCGCAGGTTGTACCAGCGGAACGGATGAAACCGGGCGAACCGGCAGCCGGCGTGTTGCATTTGTTGCACCAGCGCCGGATCCATCGTTCTGCCGCCGAACGCGTCGATCAGGACCCGGACCTCGACGCCACGGCGTGCGGCAGCACTCAGTTCGTCGGCAAACTCCCGTGCGATGTCGCCTGTCCAGTACACATAGGAAAGCATGTTGACCGATTGACGCGCCTCGCGAATCGAGGACAGCATAGCCGGGAAGATCTCAATGCCATTGACCAGCAGCTCAACGCGATTGCCTTCCAGCAGTGGCGCGTCCAGATTGGCCGCCAGCGTAACCGCTGAATCGTAGGATTCCGCAGGCAGATCGACCGATAAGCGCTCGGGCGGGATCTCGATGGCTTCCGGTACAGCCATGCCATACAGCCACCAGAGCAGGGCCAGCACGCCGAAGATCGCGAAGCCGCGGAGCAGGTACTTGTTCATGCGGTGTGCCAACAGTGGCCAAAAGGGGCGGGGGAATCAAGCCGTGGGGGCCGTGGGTCGTGGGTCGCGTGCTCAATGCGGTAAACTGTCGGCTCCCGTTTGCAGAGAAATTCCCGATGAAACACTTGCTCGCCAGCGCGCTGGCCATTCCTATGACCGCCATTGTCTGCGCCATCGTGCCGGCAGCCGCCGACTCGCCCGCCACAGGAGCCGCCATGCACGCCGCCAACGGCCCGGACGGCACGGTCAATCCATTTTTTACGGAAAGCACCCTGCTACTGCAGTACCCGCGCTTCGACCGGATCGAGGATCGTCACTTCACCCCGGCGTTCGATCGCGGGATGGCCGGTCAGCTCGAGGAGATCGAGGCGATCGCCGGCAACCCGGAGCCCGCGACCTTCGACAACACCATCGTTGCGATGGAAAAGTCCGGACAGATATTGAACCGCGTCAGCACTGTGTTCTCGAATCTCGTCAGCGCCGACACAAACGACACGCGCAAAAAGATCCAGGCAGAGTACGCGCCCAGGCTGGCCGCGCACTTCGATGCGATCGCGCTCAACCCGGAGCTGTTCGCGCGCATCGAGACACTTCATGAAACCCGCAGTGAGCTCGGCCTGGACCCCGAAGCCGTGCGCCTGATCGAGCGCTACCACACGGATTTCGTCCGCGCCGGCGCCAGGCTGTCCGATGTCGACAAGGACCGGTTAAAGGAGATCAACTCCGAGCTGGCCGGTCTGAGCACCGAGTTCAGCCAGAACGTGCTGGCGGAGGTCAACGCTTCCGCGATCGTGGTCGACAGTGAGGGAAAACTCACCGGCCTGTCCGAGCAGGCGATTGCTGCCGCCACCGAAGCCGCCAGCGCGCGCGACCTGAAGGGCAAGCATGTCATCGCGCTGCAGAACACCACCGGCCAACCCCCCAACACCCATCTCGAGAATCGTGACTTGCGCGAGCGCATCCACGAGGCATCGATCGCGCGCGGCAGCCGTGACAATGAGTACGACAACACCGTCATCGTCTCCACGGTGCTGAAGCTGCGCGCCGAGCGCGCCCGGATGCTGGGCTATCCGAACCACGCCGCCTATGTGCTCGCGGACGAAACCGCGAAGACCCCTGAGGCGGTCGATGCGATGCTGTCGAAACTGGCCCCGCCCGCCGTGGCCAACGCCAGGCGGGAAGGCGCCGACCTGCAGGCGATGATCGACAAGGAACAGGCCGCCGGGGGCGAGCCGACGTTCGAGCTGCAACCATGGGACTGGGCGCACTACACCGAGAAGCTGCTCCAGGCGAAGTACGACTTCGACGAGGCCCAGCTCAAGCCGTACCTGGAGATGAAAAACGTGCTCGAGAACGGCGTGTTCTACGCCGCCAACAAGTTCTACGGACTTTCGTTCGAGCAACGCACCGATCTGCCCGTCTACCACCCCGAC
The DNA here is from genome assembly GCA_013817465.1 of Gammaproteobacteria bacterium. Taxonomy (GTDB): domain Bacteria; phylum Pseudomonadota; class Gammaproteobacteria; order Steroidobacterales; family JACDCP01; genus JACDCP01. The sequence continues at coordinate 4,614 of JACDCP010000230.1, forward strand.
GTATCGGTCTACGATGTTTTCGACGCCGATGGCGAGCAGCTTGCAATTTTTATCGCCGATATGTATGCGCGCGAGTCCAAGCGCGGCGGCGCATGGATGAACGCCTATGTGTCGCAGTCCGACCTGATGGGCACGCAGCCGGTGGTGGCCAACCACCTCAACATTCCCGAGCCGGCCGAAGGCAAGCCGACACTGCTGACCTGGGACGAAGTGACGACCATGTTTCACGAGTTCGGCCACGCGCTGCACGGCATGTTTTCGGACGTGAAGTATCCGTACTTCGCCGGCACCAGCGTGCCGCGCGACTTCGTCGAGTATCCCTCGCAGGTCAATGAGATGTGGGCCGATTGGCCGTCGGTGCTGGCGAACTATGCAAAACACTATCAGACCGGCGAGCCGATGC
>JACDCP010000024.1 GCA_013817465.1 Gammaproteobacteria bacterium
CTGATGCCGTCAGGGATCCTGAGACGCTCTTCCAGGAGAATTCCTTCGTTTCTTATCCTGATGCTGTCTCCGAGCCGGATAGTGTGTGACGTGACGGCGTTCCAGCGGTTATTGCAAATCAGAAACCGGTAGCAGTCTTCCGCCGTCTTGTAGCAGTCGACTGAACCGGGACTTAGCACCTTCGCCGACAGGAACCCTTTCCCCTTGATGCTCGCGAGGGGCGTAACGGTCCGTTCGCGGGGGTGTTCCCCGGGTACCGGGAGTCTGAAAACGCAGACATCGGCGGTCCGATTGCACACGATGATATGGTCATTGTCGACAAAGGCCACCCCATGCGGCTCTTTCAAAGCCGTGGACGAGAGTATCGAGTAATCGGATAAGGTGACGCCGGGCGACGAAAGGCCGTTTGCGATGCGGATCGAGAACAGGAAGATCTTTTTAGCGAAATAATCGAGGATGACGAGGCGCCTGTTGTCGGGGGACAGTTTGACGTCTTCCGTGCGGCCGATCGCGGCAATGACCTCGCGGACACCGGGACCGGCGTCATAGTCGATACGAGCGTCCCATACTTCCGTTTTCATCGTATTGCTGAAGCTCCCGACGACGGCATTATCCTGCGATCGCGGTGTGCCTGCTTATGGCGGTGGGAGAGTGCCGAAAGAATGGCCTCTCAGACGCAAATTCCCCGTTTCGAGTCGCCGATAGTAATACAGCCTGAGCGACTCGGCCCGCAATGTTCGAAGGTCATCACGCTCTTTCTCTGCTGGTGGCCATGCGCCAGTCGTACAGCCCCGCCTCATCATCATACGTGACGAGGGCAAGCGCTTCATATCGCCATGCGCTCGCTCCTCTGAGATTGGCCCGGAGCCCGGGCCGAGTCGGAAGCCTACGCTCGCTGACGTCAGAGGATCGCAGGGAAGCGAGCGATGGGCATGCCAGCCCGCGACTTCGACCAGGGCGAAGGGATTCATCGCACCGCCGGGCTACCGGCGCCACCGGCCCGAGGCGACGCTGCTCTATGAGCTCGTCGCAGAATACTATCCGGCGGTTCGGGATCAGCGAGCGGCCGACCAGCGTCTACGAGTGGCTCGGTCTCGCCTTCCTGCGGCGCGGCTGGCTCAATGTCGATCGCCTTTGGACCGTGGCCCTGATCGCCGCCGGCGATCCTGATTTTCGATGAGCGACGCCGCGCTACGTTTATCTTCTTCCCGGACTCTCTTGGCGTCTCGTTCTGACTCGTGGTTCTATTGTAGCGCCTGTTCGAGCGCCTCGAGCGCGTCTCGCATCTCGTCGGTGACTTCGACGGTCTGCGTGTCGCTGCTTTCCTGCACGGCGCTCCACTCGATCGCCAGCTTATTATCTCCCGACAACTCGAAGTGCGCCGCGTAGGGGCCCCCGGGCCGCTTTTCGACTGCGGCGATGTCCGAGTCCGCAAACGGTGTGAAGGGCGTCATCTCAATTGCATACGCGATGGTCCCAAATCCCTCGCCTTCGACACCGACGGCGCCAGCGCCGCCGACGTCGAAGCCCGCACTCACGCCCGGGTCGGCACGTATCATGAATTCTATCGGTTCGGGCTCCTCGCCAAAAAGGTCCGGGAACTGAATAACTTCTTCATGCGTAATCTCCTGCCGCACCCTCCCTTTTCAGCGGCTGTCGTTGTTTGAGATCCCCGCCTAAGCATAGTCGAAGTTTCGTCGGCTGCCAGCGGAATGTCCGGCAGCCGCAGCCTGGCTTGCGCTGGAGGTGAGGGATTTCGCGAGCCCCTCACGATTTCATTGCTTGCCCCAGGCGCGAGGAGTCAAAATCCGCTTACGGTCTGGGGAGGGCTGCAGCTATGAAACTCTGGAAAACACTATCCACATCTGTTGTCAGCTGCCTGCATAGTCGGTGGGCGTCATGTTTTGTCACGGCAGCGGCGCTGATTCACACGACCGTCGCAGCCCAAGAGAACGTCATCGGCCCACCCGACATCCTGCAATATCCGGTCGAGGCCAGCGCACAGGCGGAAGGCGCGTTGGAGATCGCCTTTTTACGCGATCAAATCGAGAAAGGGGCGGATCTCGCGTTCTGTGAAACTCTGATGCAGCAAGCCGGCAAATGGCCGCCCGCAGAGCCGCGTGAATTCACGGCGTCCGACTGCCTTCCTGAATTCAAAAGCAAGGTTGCGGCGAACCAGGGGATTGTTCACTGGGAGTCGGAGAGCTCCCGGCCGACCAAGTGCGGCCTGGATTGCGTAAGCCGGCCGTTCTTGAATCAGACATACAATGTCGGACGGCCAAATGTTCGGCGCGCGTCGCTTCATGGCCATTTGCATTTATTCGTCGAGCCGGAAGGCGATTACGTTCCTAACAATCGCAGCGTTTCATTGCCGTTCGACGCGTTCTTTGAATGCTCGACCGCGAACGGGGCGCGCAACGGAACGTTCAGGGCGGAGATCGACTTCGGCTTTCCGATCGTCGGAGATCCCGGTTTCTGGGAATCCGTCGTCAACGCCCTTCTGGCGCCGGCGAATGTCTCGGCGCGAACTGAGTCGGGTATCCGTAGGCAATTGTCGAACTTCGGCTCGCGATCGGAGAGCACCATCGAATGCGCATCCATTGGCGCCTCGCGTCCCGCGAATTCGGCCGACGATAGCGCGACCTTCGATTTTGTAAAGGCGGGTCGCGCCCCGACTGTGCGCGGCGACGTGGCGCAATTACGCGATCAGGCGACGATCGAATTCCTGCGCATTAAGCGCAATCCGCTGCCGGGGCTGATCGCGCCGGAGATCGCGCGGCCGGGAGACCCGGCGGCCGGCCAGTTCAGCGTGTTCCTCAACGGCCTGGAACGCTTTCTGCCGCCCGAAGGCCTTGCGCTGCCGCCGGAAGGCGGGAGCGCCGGCATCAATTACTGCACGACTATCGACATGACGGGCGCGGACCGGCTGCAGATCATCTTTGCGAACGACCTCGGCGGCGCCGTCTGGTCGCAGTTCTACCCCGCGGAGAATTTCGGCGCCGGCCAGCCGCGAACGATGACGACCGGCAGAACCGTCGTTGTTCCGGGCATACCGAGATTTGATCCGGTGACCGGCCGGACCGAGCCCGCAAAGCCGGAAGCGAGATTGCTGACGGAGTTCGAGCTGCTGTACCGGATCACCTACACGCCGCGCCCGGACGTCGTCGCGCAACCGCCGGCTGCGGCCCCGCCGACGGGCGGCGTAAGGCCGGGTCGGCTTGGCGAAACCGGCATCCGGCCCGGCCAACCGCCGCCGGTCGCTGTCGACCCAACGGCGCCGCCTCCTCAGCCTTGCCAGAAGATTTAGGCGGGCTCGCTTAGCAGCGGCGGCGGAGCGCACGGCGTGACCCTCCGTGCCTAAAGCAGGCGGTAAGCGGCGAGGTAACCCGGATCAGGCTCAGCTGCCTTCGCTGGCTTTCAGACGCTTCGTGATGCGTTTCCGGATTTCCTCATCAGAATTCATCAGCTGAACGATCCGGTTGTACTCCTCCACCGACAGGCCGGCGTCCTTGAACGCGCTCGTCATTTCCTGCTGCATGCGCAGCTGGATTTCGCTGATCTCCGCCGCGTTGCCGACCTGATCCATTTCGGTCGATGCGGATGTCTGGATGTTCTGTAGCTCAATGGCAGCCTTCGCAAACCTGTCCAGGGTCTTATCGTCGACCTCTGTGGCAAGGGTCTGCTGCGCCGGCGGCCGCTGTGCGGGCTCCTCTAGTTCGGGCGATGGTTGCTGATCACCGTCGGGGTCTTCGCCGGTCTGCCCGTATGCAAGCAGTGACAGCGTCAGCGGGCCCGCGACCACCGCGGCGAGGAACCACCGGCGCAGACATGTAAATTGATTTCTCATCGGAAGGCTCCTGTCGCTTCGGTGCGAAACCATGCGCCCGTAAGATACCCTACGAGTCTGCAAGGGTTGCGGGTGCGTGGCAAGCGCAAGCCGAGAGCCAGCAGCGTTGCTGCTGCGCTCGAGGTGGCCACAATCGCCAAAACGAGGATCATACGATGGCTGTCCTGGTCGTCGACGACGATGAAAATATACTGCACACGCTCACGCTCCTGTTAAAGAGCGAAGGGATGGAGTGCGTTGCCTGCCACTCACCGCAGGAGGCCCTGGCCGCGCTGAAAAAAGATAATTGCCAACTGGCGCTGGTCGATCTGAATTACGTCGAAGACACCACCTCCGGCAAGGAAGGCCTGGCGCTGATCACGGCGCTGCGCAAGGCGGACGAGGAGCTGCCCATTGTCGCCATGATGGGGTGGGGCACCATCGGCATCGCGGTCGAGGCAATGAAGCGCGGCGCGGCGGATTTTATCGAAAAGCCCTGGGACGACAACACGCGGCTGCTGAACGTCATCCGCACACAGATGAAGCTGGGCGCGGCACAGCAGCGCGAAAGAAAGCTCAGCGCGGAAAATGCGCTGCTGCGGGAACAGGGCGGCATAACGATCATTCACCAGTCACCCGCCATGACCGAGCTGTTGTCCACCACCAGGCGGGTGGCGACGAGCCTGATGCCGATCCTGATCACGGGAGAGAACGGCACGGGAAAGGGGCTCCTCGCCGCCTACATCCATCGGCATTCTTCCCGCGCGCAGGGGCCGTTCATCAGCGTCAACATGGGCGCCATTTCCGAATCCACCTTCGAAAGCGAAATGTTCGGCCACACCAAGGGCGCGTTCACCGATGCCAAGTCCGAGCGCACGGGCCGCGTCGAGCTCGCCGATCAGGGCACGTTGTTCATGGATGAAATCGCCAACCTGCCCCTGACGCAGCAGGCAAAGATTTTGCGGCTGGTGGAGGAACGGCAATACGAAAAGCTGGGCAGCTCGCAGACCCGGCGAGCCGATATCCGCTTCATTTCTGCCACCAACGCGGACCTCGACAGCATGATTGCCGAGCGCGGGTTTCGACAGGATCTGCTGTATCGCCTGAATGGCATCACACTGAAGATCCCCGCGCTCAGGGAAAGACAGGCCGACATCCAGCCATTGGCAGAGAATTTTCTCGGCAGGGCGCGCCAGCACTATGAGTCTCCCGCACGCCGCTTTTCAGCGCAGGCGCTCGCTGCACTGGACAGCTATCGCTGGCCCGGCAACATCCGCGAGCTGCAACATGTGGTGGAACGGTCGGTGCTGCTGGCGCAGCAGGAGGAAATTCTCGAAAGCGATTTTCAGCTCGGGGGTCGGGCGACGACACCAGCACATCCCGGCGATGAGTTGGCGCAGCTGACGCTCGATCAGGCAGAAATCTGGTTCGTGCAACAAGCGCTCAAGCGTCATCAGGGCAATGCCAACGAGGCCGCGAAGGCCCTGGGGATCAGCCGCTCGTCGCTCTATCGCCGCCTGGGCAAGCGGGAGCCGCCTTGAGCAATCGCTACCGTTCCCCCAGTGTCGCGCCGCGGCGCCGGATGGCCACGGACCTTCGCCTGTTCCTGCTGGTGCTCAGCATCGCCATACCCGTCGCGTTGTTGCTCGCGTGGCTGGCCCTGGACAGCAGCCTGCCTGCAACCTCGCAAGCGGTCATCGCCGTGTTATCGCTGGCATGGATCGTCATCGTCGCCGGGATCGTGCGTGGCGAGCTGCTTCGCCACGTCCGCACGCTGAGCAATCTGATGGAGTCGATCAGGTCGAACGATTACAGCGTCAAGGGCGTCCACTCCCGCGAGCCCGGTGAGCTCGCGGAGCTGTACCAACAGGTCAATGCCCTCAAGGACAGCCTCAAGGACAGTCGCCAGAGCGAGCAGGAATTGCTCAGCGTGCTGGAAAAGGTGGTCAGCCAGATCAACGTGGCGATCATCGTCTGCGACTCACAGGACAGGATTCGCCTGGTCAATCGACTGGCCGGGGTGCTGTTGAAGTCGCCTGCCGAAAAGCTGATCGGTGTTGATTTCGCCGCTACCATCCTGGCGCAAGTTCCGGTGGCGTCCGAGCCGCGCCTGCTGGATTTTCGCTTTCCCGGAGCCGAAGGCCGCTGGCAGGTCAGCCAGCACTTCTATCGGCACCAGGGGAGGCCCAGTCGCATCCTGTTCATCGCCGATCTGAAGCAGGTGCTTTCGGACGAAGAGATGGCCGCCTGGCAACGGCTGATCCGCGTCATCAGTCACGAGGTCAACAACTCACTGACGCCCATTACCTCGCTGTGCCAGACGCTCAGCAATATCGTCGGCAAACCCGACAGCGTGAACTACGCCGACGATATTCGAAAAAGCCTGCAGGTGATTGCCGAGCGCGCCAGCGGGCTGAAGGAATTCATTGGCATTTACGCGCGCCTGGCGCGCCTGCCGGAGCCGCAGAAGGTCCTCTTTCCGGTCGCCAACCTGGTTGCCAGGCTGCGCGGCTTCTTCGCCGACAAGCCTCTGGACATTTCCCCGTTTCCCGATGTGTCGCTGTTCGGCGATCCCGTGCACCTGGAGCAGGCGCTGATCAATCTGATCAAGAATGCTCTGGAAGCCAATCCTGCCGGCGCACCCGAAATTCGCCTGAGCTGTCAGGCCGTGGACGGTCTCTGCGAATTCCAGATTCTCGACAGCGGTCCCGGTATCAGCAATCCGGAAAACCTGTTCGTCCCTTTCTATACCACCAAGAAAGAGGGCGCCGGCATCGGCCTGGTGCTCTGCCGTCAGATCGCGGCCAGGCACCACGGCCACGTGAGCCTCGCGAACCGAACTGATGGCCCGGGCGCGGTGGCCAGGCTGGTGTTGCCGCTGCCGCCCGCGCCGCAGGAGCAGTAGTCCCGGTTCTGCGACTTTCGTCGTCCCGATTCCGGGACCACATTCGCGCCATCGCGCGTTCATTGCTGAAAAACCCCTTAAAAACAAGCGTAAACGGAGCTGGCATGGTCTTTGCTCAAGCGGTTGCAGTCCACTCACATCCTGATGCCCTGCTTGCAGAGGAACCGAAATGGCACCGCACACGTTTGAGACTTCGCCACCGGTGTATGCCCGCATCGCTGGCCTGATTTGCCTGGTGTGCGCCGTCGCTTTATTTCTGAGCAGGGAGCTCGCCTTGCTTACGGTATTTTTCAATCTGGTACCGGTCGCGCTCGAGGCCAGCGACAAGCTGAGACATTCCGAGGCGCTGCTCCTGTTCGAGGGCGCGGACTACCTGACGACATTCGTACCGGATCAGCTGCAAGCCCTGGTCTATCTTTCTCTCGGCTGCATGGACACGGCTTCAACTGTCTGTGCACTATTCTCGAACTGATCTTAGATCCGGCAGCAGTCCCAGTTCTGCGACTTTCTCCGTCCCGATCTCTGCGACTGCGCGCCTGCCATCCCGCCTTCGCTGGGCAAAAACCCCTGAAAAACAAGCATTAAGAGAGCTGGCATGCCCCTTGCTCTATGGGTGTCATGCAACAGCAATCCCTCCCGACGAAGAGCAGCCGATCGCGATGAATGCTCGGTGTGAGAATCGTGCGCAACATGGGAGTTGCGTGATGGATCGCTCGAGACCCAAATCCAGGGCCAGGTTGATCAAGCGCATGGCTTTGTTCGGCACGCTGACGCTGGTGCTCGTCGGCGGCGGCGTGACGCTGGCCGGCATCGACTTCAGCAGCCGCCGAATCGATCGCGACACGCTCAGCATCGATACCGTTCAGCACGGCACCATGGAGATCAAGGTCAGCGCCAATGGCCAGCTGCTGCCGAAGAACATCGAGCAGATCGGCGCTCAGGTGACGGGGCGGGTAGCCCGGACGCACGTAAAGCCCGGCGATATTGTGAAGGCCGGCCAGCTCCTGGTAGAGCTCGCGAACCCGGAGATCATCGCGAGCGCCGACGAAGCCTATTCGGCATGGGAAGGGGCGGTCACGGATCTAGAGGCCTCCGAGGCCGAGCTGCAGACCAATCTGCTGAATCAGGAAATTGCCGTCGTGCAGGCGCAGTTCGACCTGGAAAGGGCAGAGCTGCAGTTGGAGGCGGAAACGAAGCTGATTGGTCAACAGATCATTTCCGAGATCGACTACAAGCGTACGCAGCTCGATGTTTCCCAGCTGACGAGGACTCTCGCCATCGAAGAGAGCCGCCTGCAGAAGATCCGCGACAACATCAAGGTGCAGCTGGCCGCCGGGCAATCACGCGTCACGGAACTCGCCCGCGCGCTCGACCGGGCGAGGAATCAGGCTGCCAATCTCCGCATCGTTGCGGGTATCGACGGCATCGTGCAGGCCGTGAACGTCGACGTCGGGCAGCAGCTTCAGCCCGGCAGCCCTATCGGTCATATCGCCCAGCAGGATCAGCTTTACGCCGAGCTCAAGGTGCCGGCGCGCGAGGCCACCGAGGTGCAGGCAGGACAGCACGTAGTCGTCGACACGCGCAGCGGCACTGTCGCCGGCATCGTCACGCGCATCGATCCTGGTGTGACCGAGGGTACGGTCATCGTCGACGTGGATCTGCAGGGTGAATTACCTGCCGGCGCCCGCCCGCAGCTGCAGATCGAAGGCATCGTCTACATCAGCCGGCTTCCCGATGCGCTGTACGTCGGAAAACCCGCCTACGTGAAGACCGATGCATCCGTCTCGGTCTACAAGCTGGACGCCGAAGGACGCTACGCCACGCGAGCGACGATCAGGGCGGGCAAGGTATCGCTGAACTACCTGCAGGCCCTGCAGGGGCTCGAGGCCGGCGACCGGATCATCACGTCGGAAATCGGCGAGTGGCAGGGCGAAGAGCGGATCTTGTTGAACTGAATACAGGGACATGACGCTGATACACATCATTGCGGGGTTGCTGCGACTCACTTCGGTCACGGCAGGGCTTTTCTCTTTCAACGGGTTTCCCGATCCGGCACACGAGCAATATCTGCTGGCGATTCCCGCGCTGTTGGTGCTGGTGGCAGTGCTCTGCGGACTGGCGATCACGTTGTACAAGAAACGGCGGCCTGGCGCTGACGATTCATGCAAGTCGGAGGCCGCCTCTTCGCGCGGTTCAACTCAGGCATCAGGCGAGGCCGATCACGCATGAGTCTCTGGTTCGATCTGAAATACGCGTGGCGCCTGCTGCTCGACTCGCCCGGTCATTCGCTGATCTGCATCGTCGTGGTAGCACTGAGCGTAGGGCTCGCTGTCTGGACCTGGACGCTCGTCTACAGTCAGGCTCTCCGGCCCCTGCCATTTCTCGATTCGGACCGCTGGCTCAGCGTGCAGGTCGCCGCTGACGCCACGGCGAGGCCCTGGCCCAACCTGGATGCCTATACGTATCAGGAACTGCTCGAACGCAATCGCTCAGCGAGGCACCTCGGTGCATTCACCACCCGGGCGGCGGTGCTCAGCGAAGGCGAGGCCAGCATCAGCTTGCGTGCCGCGGCGATCAGCCCGGGTCTGTTGAGCGCCATGCAGGTCGCGCCGCGGATGGGCCGGCTTTTCGAGGCCGCAGAGAGCGAGCCCGACGCGGCGCCGGTCGCCATTCTCAGCTTCGATACCTGGCAGAACTATTTCGCCGCCGATCCGGAAATCGTCGGAAGGCTTGCCCGAATCGATGCACGACCGGTGCAGATCGTCGGCGTCATGCCGGAAGACTTCTTCGCTTTCGAGTACGCCGAGCTTTGGCTGCCGCTGCAACTGAAGAGCCTGGCCAGGCCCGGCGACTCATCGACGATCCTGTCCGCGGTGATTGCACTCGAAAAAGGCCAGACCGCGGACGCAGTGGCTAACGAGATGAAGGCAGCGGTCGAGGACGTCAACCGAAACTACCCGGAGCTCTTCAATGCCGGGCGGCACATCGTCCTGATTCCCGCGCACCTCATGTTCACCTATCTGAATCTGCAGGTTGTAGCGACCACCAGTTTCATCGCAGTTGCGGTGCTGCTGCTCGGCTGCGTGAACTTCAGCATGGTCTTTCTCGCCCGCCTCCTGGAGCGCAGCCGCGAGCTGGCCTTACGCACCGCGCTCGGCGCATCGCGCTCACGCCTGCTGCGGCAATGCCTGCTGGAAACCGCCCTTTTTGTGCTGCTCGGACTCCTGCTCGGCTATGCGCTTGCGGATCTGGGCGTTCGCTGGACCCACGGTATCGCCGAGTTTGCTGCGACGACACAAGCGACAGGGGATACGCCCGACGTACCGACGTTGCGGCCTCTCGATCTCGTGGCTGCGCTGGCCGCCGCCACCGTCGTCTGGCTGCTGAGCACGCTGCTACCGGCATGGCGTGTCGCCAGACAGGATGCCGCTCAGGTATTGGCCGGCAGCGGTAAAGGCGTGGCGGGTCCCGGCAGCGCGAAAAGCGCAAGCCTGCTCGTCGGCCTGCAGGTGGCGGTTTCCTGCCTGGTGCTGGTCGTCTGCGCGAACCTGGTGCTGTCGATCCACGAGGAAGTGAGCAAGCCGACGGGCATGAGTACCGGGCGGGTCATGATCTCGACCTATCCGACGGTCTTCGATGCGCGCTATTCCGAAGCGCATGACCGCCTGCGTTACTGGGATCGACTGGCGGCAGCGATCAAGAGTCGAATGCCGGGGACCGAGATCGCCTACGCCACCGTGGCGCCCAGCAGGCCCAGCAGCGTGCCTGTCGCCATCGAGCATCAGGAGGGCGCGGCGAACCGGGGCATGCTCACACTGCCGCTCACCGCCGTATCCGACACTTATTTCGAGCTGCTGGGAGTCGAGCTGCGTTCGGGACGGCTGTTCGACAGCACCGATGACAGTGCGGCACTCGATGTCGCCATCGTCGATGAGAATGCGGCGAGGCGCTATTGGCCCGACCAGTCCGTTCTGGGCAAACGCATCCAGCTCGACCCGGCCGGGAACGGTCCATGGCTCACCGTCGTGGGCGCCGTCTCCAACGTGACGCGGCTCTACCGCCGCGACGTCGGCGTCGTCTACCGGCCGCTGCGGCAGGCGGCCCCGGCCGAATTCCACCTCGTGGCGAAATTACCGACTTCGGCGGCGGACAGTCGCGTCCAGTTGCGCGCAGCAGCCTTCGCAGTCGACCGGGATTTGCCGTTGCACAACCTGCAAATGCTCGACGACTACCTGGCGGCAATGAATCTCAGTTTTACGGCAATGGTTCCGTTATTCACCGTCATCACCGCGATCACCCTGATCCTGGCGGCGACGGGCCTGTTCGGGCTCATCAGCCGTTCCGTGGCGCGGCGCACGCAGGAGATCGGCGTGCGGCGTGCGCTGGGCAGCACGCAATGGCAGGTCACCGCCGTATTTCTGCGGCAAGGCGCGCTGTACCTGAGTGTCGGCGTCGCCGGCGGCGGCCTCGGGATCGTGCTCATGAACCTGATCAGCGCCTCGATCCCCAACATCCTGAGCCGCGCGGCGCCGGCCACCCTGGGCGTTCTGCTGCTCATGGCGCTCGTCGTGTTCACTGCGTCGTACCTTCCCACCCGGCGCGCCACGGGCCTCGAGCCCGGCGACGCCCTGCGCTACGAATGACCGAACTCATTACGGGAAACAGCATGACCGCACAACACCTCATCGACCTGCAGGCCATCAGGAAGATCTTCTACACCGACGACATAGAAACCTGGGCGCTCGACGACATTCACCTCACCATCGATCCGGGTGAATACGTCTCGATCAGCGGCCCGTCGGGCTGTGGCAAATCCACGCTCCTCTCGGTAATGGGCCTGCTGAACTCGTCCACCGCCGGCAGCTACTTCTTCGACGGCAAGCCGGTATCGACGCTCAGCGCCAGCGAGCAGGCCCGCGTGCGCAATCGGGATATCGGTTTCATCTTCCAGGCATTCAATCTGATTGCCGAGATGACCGCGTTCGAGAACGTCGAGCTGTCGCTGACCTACCGCAGCGAGCTCAGCCGCAGTCAGCGCCGCGAGCGCGTCATCCAGGCGCTCGACCACGTCGACATGGCGCATCGCCAGAAACATTTCCCCGCGCAGTTGTCCGGCGGGCAGCAACAACGCGTGGCGATCGCGCGCGCACTGGTCGGCCAACCTAAAGTGCTGCTTGCGGACGAGCCGACCGGAAATCTCGATTCCAGGAACGCGCAGATGGTGCTCGACCTGCTGGCGGCGCTGCACAAGGAAGGCGGGACGATCGTGATGGTGACTCACGACCCCCGTTCCGCCGAGCAGGCGCAGCGGCAGATCTCGCTGTTCGATGGCAGGGTAGTCGACGACAGGCGCACGCGCCTTACGACGGCGGCTTGATGAAAGCTCATGCGCGACGCTGGCCAGGTACTCAGGAGACGATGATGGGAACTGCAAAGGGCGCCGGCCGCACTATCGGTGTGCTGTTGCTGGTCCAGATCGCCGCTGCCGTGCTGGTGAACCTCGTCCTGATAGGGCCGGTGATCACGGTTCCGCCCGGTTTCCTCGTGAATGCGGCGGCGAGCTCGCTGCAGGTCAGCCTGGCCGTGCTGGTCGGACTCGCGGCGGGCGCGCTTTCGGTTGGCATCGCGATCGCGGCAATGCCGGTCTTCAGACAGTACAGCCACGCGATGGCGCTCTGGCTTCTCGTGCTTGCTGCGGTCAGCTTCGCGTTGACCGCTGTCGAGAACACCACCGTGCTGTCCATGCTGTCCTTGAGTCAGACGTACGCGACTGCAAACGCCGCGGCTGGCGAGCTGTTCCAGACGCTGCGGGTGGTGGTCGCCTCGGCACGGAACTGGGCTCATTACATCAATCTGATCTTCAGCGGCGCAATGTTCTCCGTGTTTTACGCCGTGCTGTACCGGTTCGCGCTGATCCCGCGCGCGCTGGCTGCTTTCGGACTGGCAGCGGTCATGCTGCAGCTCACGGCGGTCACGATGCCGCTTTTCGGCCGTCCCGTCGTGTTCCTGATGCTCCTGCCGCTGGGTTTGAGCCATCTGGCTCTGGCGCTGTGGCTGATCGTACGGGGCTTCGGGCAAGGCCAACCGCCGGCGTCAACCGTCCGTGCGTGACACCGGTTTCCAGCCGCGGTCTATCCGGGCGGTTTACATCACAGCCGCTGGCGCCTACCTGCCAGGTGAGCCTGTCGACAATGAACGCATCGAGGATGTCCTCGGTTTCGTCGACGGCAAGCCGAGCCGTCTGAAGAAACGCATACTCAAATCGAACGGCATCAGGACGCGTCACTATGCGCTCGACGAGAACGGGCAGACCACGGAGTTGAACGAAGAGCTGGCCGCGAAGGCCGTGCATGCTGCTCTGGCTCATCGCGATCTCACGCTCGATGACGTCGAGATGCTTGCTGCGGGAACCACACAGGGCGACGTCCCGATCCCGGGTTTCGCGTCGATGGTTCACGGTCGCCTCGGCGGACGTCCCATGGAAACTCTGAGCGCGGGCGGCGTCTGCTGCTCTTCGATGGCGGCGCTCGCGAGCGCGTATCGCGCCGTGGCAACACAACAAAGAGAAAACGCGGTGGTGGTCGGATCCGAGCTCGTGAGTCGCAGTCTCAAGGGCACGAGGTTCAGGCGCGAAACCGATGCGCCACTCGAGGATGGGCACCTCGATGGGTTGCGTGGCTCCTGGCGCGATTTCGACGCCGACTTCCTCCGCTGGATGCTATCGGATGGTGCCGGAAGTGTCGTGCTCGAAGGCAAACCACATGCCGAAAGGCCGTCATTGCGCATCGACTGGATCGAGCTGCAGTCCCATGCCAATGAATTCGAAACCTGCATGTATACAGGCATCGCCCACAAGGACTCTCCGCGCGCGGGCAACACGTGGCTCGACCTGGCCACGATTGCCGACGCCGACAAGGCCGAGCTCATGCGCATTCGGCAGGACACTCAGCTCCTTCCGCAGATCGTCCGGCTGAGCGTTGAAGAGTACCTCAGGCTCATCAAACGGCAACGCATCGACCCTGAGAAACTCGATCACATCCTCTGTCACTACAGCTCGCACTTCTTCAAGGGCGAAATCGTCAGGCTGCTCGACGAAGCGAACTTGAGCATTCCTGAAGAAAAATGGTTCACGAACCTGTACACAAAGGGGAATACCGGAGCCGCCAGTATTCTCATCATGCTGGAGGAAGCGCTGAATGGCGCTCGCTTCAAGCCCGGTGAAAAGATCCTGCTCATGGTGCCGGAGTCCGGACGGTTCACCGTGTCCTTCGCCCTGTTGACCTGTGTCGGCCCGGATGCACGGCCGCAAGCACAGGCGGCGACCGAAAGTCTCGCGGATGCAGGCAGGCCCTCGACTCCCTGGCGAGCCGGCGAGATCAGCAGCCTGCCGCCCGTCGCGCGCACCGGCGCCGAAACCGCCGAGGCCGCGGCCGGTTCACCCCTGGGTGAGGGCTGCGAACTCGGCGAAGACCGCGTGGTGCGCCAGCTGGTCCTGGACCTGGGTCTGGTCTGGGCGGACTTCGAGCGCATGCTGCGCGCCACTCCGATCATCCGCCGCATCGAGTCGGGCCAGGTAACCGTCAAGGACTACAGGATGTTGCTGCGGAATCTGCGCCAGCAAGTCATGGAGGGCGCCCGCTGGATCGCGCGCGCCGCGTCGAACGTCTCCATAGAGCTGTTCCCCTTTCGCTCGATGTTCATCACCCATGCCGGCGAAGAGCACCGCGACTTCCAGATGCTCGAGCGAGACTATTGTGCCGTCGGGGGCTCGCTCGAGGAGATCGTCAATACGCCCAAGAACGTCGGCTCCGAGGCGCTGTCGGCATTCATGTTTCACCGTGCCAGCCAACCCGACCCCCTCGATCTGCTGGGCGCCATGTTCGTCATCGAGGGATTGGGCAGGCTCAAGGCCGGGCAGTGGGCCGAGGCGCTGAAACAGCAGCTCGATCTGACCGACGAGCAGGTCAGCTTCCTCCATTACCACGGTCAGAACGACGACGACCACTTCGACCGGCTTCGCGCCGTCCTGACCTCGGGCATCATCGACGACAATGTCGCCAGGCGTATCGTCAAGACGGCAAAGGTCGTGGCCCGCCTTTACGCCCTGCAGCTCGAAGAGATGGACAACACCTGATATGCGCCCACGCGAGCTGCCGCTGCATTTTCGGGCCCTGCGCGCGGATCCAGCGACGCCGTTATCGGAGCGCGCCGCCGAGCTGCTCCACAGGGACCTGCAGCGCTGGACCCGGCGCTACGTGCGGCCTGCCGCGCGCGTGATGTCATCGATCTCGGTCTGGGCGATCGTGGCGCTCAAGCGGCTGCTGCCCTTTCAGTTCTCGTCGCACAGTATGCTCGATCGGCTCAGCGTCTGGTTTCTGCGCCGCTGTGTCTCCCCGGAAGGGGGCGAATTGCTGTTGCGCCACTTCATCGTCGAAACATCGCTGATCCGGTTCGTCGCCCGCAACAGCGGCCTGGAGGACATTCCGGAGCCCCATCTCATGCCGGCGACATTCGAGGGACTGATGGGCCATGCGGTCATTCAGCACGATATCAACATGTATCGCTTGATCATCGACACGGGTGAGAGGCTGCGCGCGTTGGGGAAATTCGGTTGCGAGCAACAGGCGTGTCCCGACTTCTCGATGCTCGAGCTGCCGAACATTGTGCCCGATGATGAATGTTTCCGACTCATCAATCTCGATCTCGGCACCGCGCTCTATTTCATGAACATGCTTTTCGCGCTTCTGACGTCCGAGGATGTTTACGAGCAGGCGGTGAATTCGTTTCAGCTCGATGAGCCGCTCATGACGCATCTTGCCGATATCACGGGCGACAGCACGTTTCGCGCATGGGGCACGCATCAGTCGCTGAGCTGGCTGGAAATCAATCGTGATGTGCCGCGCGCGTTGTACATGCATGCAGTGGTGCATGAGTACGCCCACACACATTTGTGTCGCCTGGCCGAGGAATGTCATCGAAGCGCTGGGAGTCCAGTATGAAAAAACGTTTACAGACCGTCGCTGAAACGGCGCACCTGCATGTTCATTGGCTCTTGCCGTTTTTCGTCGCGTCGATTGTCGTCTTGAACTGGGGGCGCTGGTCGGGATGGGACGCCGAAGGCTTTACGCTCTATCTGACCCAGCCGATCATGCAAACGACGCTTTACGATTTCGCCTGGGTCCTGGGCATTCTGACCGTGTTCATACATCAGGACGCAACGAAGCATGGTCTGCGCTACTGGTACATCTTCCCCACCTTTCCGGTGATGCCTACTGTTGGTCTTCTGCTCTATATCTGGTTGCGGCACCGCAAGCTGTCGACGTCGGGAACGGTTCCGCCGTTAGGCTCTTGAGGCGCTCGCCGCAGGAGTTTATTCCATGACTCTGACACGCAAGATCCTGATCGTTATCCTGGTTTTCGTCGCAGTTGCAGTCGTGGCGCTCGCGCTCACTTTCAGCCACAACTCTGCTTGCGACCCGGCGCCCGTGCTCCCTGACCATACGAAACTGATGAGCGCCATTGTTTATCGTTGCTATGGTCCGCCAGATGTCCTCAGTCTCGAGAAAATCGAGAAGCCGGCCCCGGCGGACGGTGAAGTTCTGGTCAAGGTCCACTCGGCTGCCGTCAATCCACTCGACTGGCACTACATGAGAGGCACGCCGTACATCATGCGCCTCGACTCCGGGTTCGGCAGACCAGGAACCACAAGACTGGGCGTCGACTTTGCGGGGATCGTCGAAGCGGTGGGCGAAGACGTGACGCGGTTTCGGCCCGGGGACGAAGTGTTCGGCGGGAGAACGGGGGCGTTCGCCGAGTATGTGAC
>JACDCP010000025.1 GCA_013817465.1 Gammaproteobacteria bacterium
TGATACAGCATCCGCAGAAGCTCGCGGTCGCCCGCGCTCAAGCCGCCCAGCGCTTCACGCACGCAGTTTTCCCTTTCCTCGCTGACGAGAGCCGCCAGCGGATCGGGAACGGCCGGGATGTGCGCATTGCCGTTGTCGTGGAGGCGGTGCAGGGCCCGCCCCTCGCGGCCTGCGGAGCGATAATGCTGCAGACAGATGTGCCGTGCGGTCTCGAACACGAAGGCGGGAAAAGCAGCCGGGTTGTCGACTCTGCCGGCACGTAGCGCGTCGACGACCCGCCGCAGCGTCTCCTGCGCGACGTCTTCGGCGGATGCCCCGTCACGCAGCCGGCGAGCCGCGAACACCCGGAGGCGTTCACGGAATCGATCGGCGACGTGCGCCTCGTTCGGAAGTGCAGCGGGGCTGGATGGATTAGCGATAGCTGTCTCGGGGCAGCGGCCGGCCGTGTAACGCTCGATATCCATCGGCGACATTGTTCTTCGAGTAGGGTTCGCGTGGAGCGCCTCTTTCCGCACAGTAGCCACGCATGCTCTGAAAAACAAGTCTTGCCGGAGCTGGCGGGCGTAATACGGAGCGTCCTTCGGCGACAAAAGGGCACCGGCATCATTTCTTGAACCCGCAAGCGAGAACGCCATGCACCCAACGACGGCGGAAACAGAAATACCAGCGGCCGGGGCGCCCGCGACGTACGCCTCGCTCGGCGCCCGTTTCGTCGCGCTGATCCTGGACGGGCTTGCAATATTCGGGTTTTTGTTTTTTCTCCTGGGCAGTATTTTCGCGATGCTGCTCGGCGGCACGACCGACGACGGGTTCGAGCTGACCGGCATCGCGGGCGGCCTGTTCATAGCCGTCGAAATTTTGCTGGTCATGGGATATTACGTCGTATCCGAGGCGCGCTGGGGCGCAACGCTCGGCAAGCTCGCCGCCGGAATTCGCGTGCAATCCACGGCAGGACAGCGGATCGGTTACGGCGCTGCGTTCATTCGGAATCTGCTGCGTATCGTAGACATCCTTCCGTTCTTCTACCTGACCGGCGCGATCAGCGTGATGCTCACGAAACGCAACCAGCGTCTCGGCGACCTCGCCGCGGGCACGGTGGTCGTCCGTGGTGAATACGGACGCGGCGCGCGTGTCGCGGCATGGGTCGCCGCACTCGCGCTTTGCGTGGGCGGCTTCCTGCTCGGCATGCTGGTGGTGCAGGGCGATGCTGCGCAGGAGCGGGCTGCGTCCGCCGCCGCTGCGGGGGCCGTCGCGCCGGATTCCACCCGCGACGCCGCGAGCTCCGAAAGCGATGCGATCGAAAGCACGGCGGCCACGCCCTGGAGCAGCCGCGGCTGGGTGCAGCGCGAAGATGACACGTTCACGAACCCCCAACATGACCTGAAGCTCGTCGTGCCCGAAGGCTGGGTGATCGTCGACGAAGAAACCCTCGACTCCCGGTATCTCTGGATGATGGCCAAGCTCGGGCCGGACGGCGAGCAGCGGCTCATGATGAACATCCTGACGGAAGACACGCAGGGGATGTCCGCAGAAGAGTGGTTCCGCGTGCGGTTGCAGGGTATTCGCGACTTCACGCTCACTATCGGCGACGAGACGCAGCCTTACTTCGAGGTTGTCCGGGCGGGAGAGACCGGGCAGCCCGACGTCTATGAAATCCGATTCCTGCACAACCCCGACGCCACGCGCGCGCATCAGCTCTATTTTGTCCGTGACGGCCTGGGCTACATCGTCTCGCGCAACGCATCCGAGGATGCAGGCGCGGACGAGTTAGCCGACCTTGAGCTGATTCGCCAGTCGATGGACTTGCGCTGATGCCCGGCCGGCAATGGTACGTGTTCGCCGCCGTGATATTCGTCGCCGGCATCGCATTTTCGGTGCAACACGTTTTCAGGAGTGTCGGAGAACTGGGAGACGAGTTGCCGCAGATGGTCGTGCCGGGCGCCGCCGAGCTCGACCTGCAGGAGCCCGGTACCTATACGATCTTCCACGAGCACGAGAGCATCGTGGATGGGCGCTACTATTCGACCCGCGAAAATCTCTCCGGACTGGAAATCGGTGTCCTTTCGAAGGCCACCGGTGAAGCGGTTCCGGTCAGGGCGCCGTCGGCGCAGATGAATTACTCGCTGGGTGGACGCTCCGGCGTCTCGATGCTGTCTTTCGACATCGGGCAACCGGGCATCTATCGCATCTCCGCGGGATATCCGGGCGGGCGCGACGGCCCACGGGTGGTGCTCGCCGTCGGTCACGGCTTCGGGTCGAGGCTTTTCACGACCATCCTCGGCGGAATCGGACTTGCGATGTTGAGCCTGGCCCTCCCCGTCGCGATCGTAGCCGTGACCTTCTACAGGCGGCGCCGCGCGTCCGAGACACCGGGGCCCGGCTTGGCCTCCTGAAACAGACAGCCCACCTGGAAAAGAGCCTATCGAAATGCAAGACGCGCCCGGTCGATCGCCTCGCAGCCTCCAGGACAGGCTCATATTCGGGCTCATCGGACTGATTGCGCTCATCACGGTCGTGATACTTCTGCAACGCCCTTTCGAATGGCGGCCGGTCGTGGGCGCCTTCGGCTTTATGCTCATCACAATTGCCTGGGCGGGGATGTATTTCCGACTCAAACGCGAGCTGCCGGACCATCCTCTGGCGAGGGCGCAACTCGTTCAGGTCCGATGGGGCTACCGCAGCCGGGCAAAAGGTCAGCGTTTGCTCTGGCGTCTCGTTCGCTGCCACTTCGAGCGCCACCGGTTCGACTTGTGGTCTATGCTGATGATTGCCGGGCTGCTGATGATGATCCTCAGCACAATTACAGTCCTCGTCGGCGAATGAAATGTCATCCGGATGTTCAAGAGGTGCAAGAGATATGAATACCAGCATACGAGTCGTTTGTATCATCGCGCTGGCGCTGTTCGCGGCACCGGCGCAACGGGCCGTCGCCCAGGCGGAAGAGGATTTCGGTGCCGCTCCGCAGGAAGCGCCCGCGGCGGCCACTGCGCCGGCGCAGACTCAGTCGGCAGCGCCGGCATCGGGCGTAGTCGCCAGCACCGATGGCGAGCAGCCGGGCGTCAGAGCGGAGGTCACCGAGCTCAAACGCAGCAGCGGCGGCACGGTCAACCTCAAGTTCACGCTCATCAACGATTCGGATCAGCCGTATCAAATGAGGGACCTGTTGGGAGGGCTGTCGTACGGTTACAACGTCAGCGGCGTCCATCTGGTGGACGCGGCGAACAAGAAGAAATACCAGGTGATACTCGACGCGGAAAAGAAATGCCTTTGCAGCGACGGGCTCAACTCGGAGATCGCTGCGAAGTCGCGCATCAACGTCTGGGCCAAGCTGCCGGCGCCTCCGGAGGACGTGCAGCAGGTCAGCGTCATCATTCCGCACTTCATTCCCATGGACGACGTGCCGATCAGTTAGGCCACTGGCCCGGGAGAAATGGCGATGAAACGCGACTGTGTCGGGCTTCTAGCCCTCGTGCTCCTGTATCCGGGCGCTGCGTCGAGTCAATCTGAGGCCGGTTCCGATCTCGCCGACTCCATCCTGGATCTCGAGTTCAAGACTGTGGACCTCGACTTCGCCACCCAGGAAGTGGCCGGGGCGACGCAGGACCTCGCGCTCGAGGAAACCGACACCGAGATCCGGATCGATCTGGCCGCCGACGTTCTGTTCGCATTCGACAGCGCCGAGCTTCAGCCGCAGGCGGCGGCAACCTTGCAGCAGGCCGCCGCGGTGATTCGCGAACGGGCGACCGGGACGGTACGCATCGAAGGCCATACCGACGCCAAAGGCGACGATGCCTATAACCAGGCGCTGTCGGAGCGGCGCGCGAATGCGGTGCGCGACTGGTTCGTCAATGAAGGGGGCTTGAGCGACCTGAGCTTCGCCACGCGGGGTTTCGGCGAGTCCGTGCCGCTTGCGCCCAATGCGAAGCCGGACGGCACGGACGATCCGGAAGGTCGGCAGAAGAACCGTCGGGTGGAGATTCGCGTCGAAAAATGAGCGGTGCAGAGAACCGTTCCGGTGCTGATCTCATTCGCGCGAACCGGCACTGGCCGTACTCAACTCCAGGGGCAATACGTCATGTCCACTGAATTCGAGGCACGCGAATCCGCGCCTGCCGGAGTCCGGATCCTCTCCGTCCTGCTGATTGCCGGCGGGATCATCGGCATCGGATTGTCCATCTGGATGGCTGTCCTCGGCATGCAGCAGCCGGTATTCGCGGTGTTCGCCGTCGTATTTGCGGCGATTTTCGCTTTTGCCACATGGCAGGGCGTGAAGCTCTGGAAAGGCAAGCCCGAGGGCTACAAATGGGCGAAGGTTCTGTTTGCCGCGCAGATTCATTGCTGTCTTTCGGCGGGCTGACGTACGGCTTCTAACACGCTGTTCGCCGCGAACCTCCGCATGGGTTCGGACGTCAAAACGTTCGAATTCGGCTTGGGCTCGGCCCTGAATCTCATGTACTCGCCGGAAGCGCAATCGACTTATATCGGCGTCAACCTCGTCGCGCTTACCGCATTCATTTACC
The DNA here is from genome assembly GCA_013817465.1 of Gammaproteobacteria bacterium. GTDB lineage: Bacteria > Pseudomonadota > Gammaproteobacteria > Steroidobacterales > JACDCP01 > JACDCP01. The sequence continues at coordinate 4,521 of JACDCP010000025.1, forward strand.
TGACGATGCGTGCACGATCCGGATCAGCGCGACGCGTCTTGTCGCAATGATGCCCCGGCACTCCTCATGATGCTCGCGACCCGCCGGCATGTCGGCTGGAAGCAGGCGGGCGGCTTGCTGCTCTTTTTAGCGTTTTTCTTTCTGCTGCTCGAATGGCAGGAGCGGGACTATGCGGCGCGCGGCGAAATCGCGGAGGCCGTCGTCATCGGCAAACACACCCGTGTTCGGCCACGCACGACCGGCACCGGCACGAGCAGGGAACATGTCCTCGTCTATCGGTTCCAGGCACCCGAGGGCGAAATGTTCGAGGGCCGCTCGGATGTGTCGCTCGCAATCTGGAATGAAACCCGGGAAGGTGCATCAATCACCGTCGAGTACAAACGCGACTTTCCAGCCACGAACCGCATCGCCGGACAGGTCGCCGGCACCGGCTTCTGGTGGAAGGCATCCGCGCTGCTCGCCCTGCTGGGAATCGCCTCGTTCGTCATCGGCCGGCGCAGAGAGGCGGCAATCGCTGCCGGCCCACCGCAAGTGGGCGATCTCGCGCAGCCGGAATTCGCAGCGTCCGACAGCTCGGCGCGCTCGAAGGTCAGCGGGGTCGGGGCACGCAATGAAAGGATCGCCGCCGCGCTCGTCATCCCGTCCCGGTGGCAGTTTGCGCTGCGCTCGCCATTCATGGTTCATGCCATTCTGGCCGCGGTCGGCGCCGCGTTATGTCTGTTCAGCCTGCCATCGCTCATGTTCGGCGGTGCGGAAGCGCGGGACTGGTCCGGATGGCTTTTCGCATTGGTCGGCTTTGCGATGCTCGGCGCCGGCGGCTATCTGGCGAGCCGGGACTGGCAGAAACTGCAAATCGATTGGCGGCTGCTCCAGGAGAGAGCCGTCCGCGAAGCCACGGTCACGGCGATCGAACAGACCAGCTTTTCCATCAACAGAATCAAACAGTGGCGCATTTCCTACCGCTACATCGATGCCGCCGGACGTATCCACGAGGGCCGCAGCTATTACCTGCGGCCCGAAGACGCGAGCGCCTGGCAGGCCGGCGATAAAGGCCGGATCCGTTTCGACCGCCGCGATCCCGGCCAAAGTGTCTGGGCCGGCGGCTCGGGCTGAACTCGGGGACGGCGCAAGCAAGCTTGCGATGGCTGCCGCCGTCAGGGGCCTTTCCGGTCCTCATTGAATATGTCTACGTGCAGCTTCCACTCGTCGCCGACGCGCTTCCACAGAACCAGATATTGTCCCGAGATCGGATCCGCATTCGCCGGAGTCGCCGTATAGCGGCCGATCTCGTAAGCCAGATCGTCAGCGACCGCCACGAGATCCTCCGTGGTGAGCTGCACGTTCTCGACGCCCGAGCCGAGCATTCCCTCCCAGAATGCTTCGATGGCATCGCGTCCTTCGGTCCTGGGCCCTCCGGTGGGCAACAGGATGGCATCTTCCGTGTACATTTCCGCCATTCCCGCGGTGTCTCCGTCTTTCTGCAGCGCTTCGAGCTTCGCATTGGCTTCGTCGATCGGTTTCTGATCCATGGCGTCCTCCGCAAGAACAGCTATCGGCAGCGCGAGCCAGACCGCTGCCGCAATGATGATTGCAATATTGCGCATGATTTTTCTCCAACAGGGTCCGAACAGGACGATATGCGCGTATTGTGCCAACGGATGCGCGGCGCGCCTTGACAATCGACGGCGGCATCGGAAGAATGCTCGGTTTTCGCTTGTATTCTCCAAACGCTTCTTCATGATCGAAATCAGCGAGCTTACAAAGGTCTACGGCAGTCTGGTTGCCGTAGACGGCATTTCTTTTTCCGTGTCGCCGGGCGAGGTGCTCGGCTTCCTCGGGCCGAACGGCGCCGGCAAGTCCACGACCATGAAGATGATCACCGGCTTTGTCGCGCCGACCTCGGGCCAGGCACGCGTCTGCGGCCACGATGTCGAAAACGCACCGCTCGAGATCAAGCGGCGCATCGGTTATCTGCCGGAAGGCGCTCCGAGCTACGGCGAAATGACGCCGCGCCGTTTCCTCGATTTCATCGCCGCCGTGCGCGGCCTCGATGGCACGCGGAAACGAACCAGGCTCGATGCCGTGGTCGGCGAGCTGCACCTCGGCCCGGTGCTCGATCAGTCGATCGAGACGCTGTCGAAGGGCTTCAGGCGGCGCGTCGGCCTCGCGCAGGCGATCCTGCACGATCCCGAAGTGCTCATTCTCGACGAGCCGACCGACGGCCTGGATCCCAACCAGAAGCATGAAGTGCGCCAGCTCATCAATGCGATGGCGGCGGACAAGATCATCGTCATATCGACGCATATCCTCGAGGAGGTCGAGGCAGTATGCAGCCGCGCGATCATCATCGCCGACGGCCGGATTGTCGCCGACGACACGCCTCAAGCGCTCGAGGCACGTTCCAGGTTCCACAACGCCGTCAGCCTGCGCATCGCGGATCCGGCAAGAATCGGCGCGGTGCGCGCGGCTGTCCAGCGCTTGCCGCAGGTAGCCTCCACCGAGATGGACGGCGCCGGCGAGCGGCTGACGGCATTTCCGAAGGACGGCGCGCTGGTGCTGCCGGCCGTCAGCGAGCTCGCCGCCCGCGAGCGCTGGGAAGTGCTCGAGCTGCATCTCGAGTCGGGCCGGCTCGACGAGGTTTTTCGTGATATCACCGGAGGCATCCATTGATGTCGGAGCGTGAGAACATACCTGCGACTCACGCGGCTGATTTCCATCGGCCACGAGATACGGCTCCGCGCGAACCAATGCCGCGCAGGCAACCGGGCACCGGCCCGAATCGCGATCCAGGACAATCCGGCGCGGCTGGCCGAATGAATTCGGCGCTAAGTAACGTTGGAATCATCTTCAAGCGTGAGCTGGCGAGCTATTTCGCGACGCCGGTGGCCTATGTGTTCATCGTCATCTTCCTGATTCTGTCCGGCGCCTTCACGTTCTATCTCGGCAACTTCTATGAGCGCGCTCAGGCGGATCTGCTGCCTTTCTTCAACTTTCATCCCTGGCTGTACCTGTTCCTCGTGCCCGCGATTTCGATGCGGCTCTGGGCCGAGGAACGCAAGAGCGGCAGCATCGAGTTGCTCATGACGCTGCCGGTCACGCTCACCCAGTCCGTGCTCGGCAAATTCCTGGCCGCCTGGTGCTTCACCCTGATCGCGCTCGCCCTGACATTTCCGGTCTGGATCACGGTCAACTATCTCGGCGATCCGGATAATGGCGCGGTCCTCGCTGCCTACGTCGGCAGCGGGCTCATGGCCGGCGGCTTTCTCGCCATCGGCGCCTGCTTCTCGGCGGCGACGCGCAATCAGGTCATCGCGTTCATCGTCACCGTGGTGGTTTGCTTTCTGTTCCTGTTGAGCGGCTTTCCGCTGGTGCTCGACGCGTTCAGCGGCTGGGCGCCGCAACCGCTCGTCGATGCTATCGCTTCGCTGAGCTTTCTGACGCACTTCGCGGACATCGCGAAAGGCGTCATCGATCTGCGCGACCTGATTTTCTTCGCGCTGGTGATCGGCTTCTGGCTCACCGCGAATACGATCGTGCTGGACTGGAAGAAGGCGGACTAGGCATGAGCCAATGACGGAACGCAGAAAACATACCCTCGGCGCCTCGGCGCTCGTGATCCTCGCGGTGCTTTTCATTGCCCTGATCATCGTCAGCAACGCGCTGTTCCGCGGCGTGCGCCTCGACCTGACCGAGAACAACCTGTACACGCTCGCCGAAGGCACGCGCAACATCCTCGATGCCATCGAGGAGCCGATCAACCTGTACTATTTTTTCTCCGAGGAGCAGACCGAGAACACGCCCTTCCTGCGCAGTTATGCGAATCGCGTGCGCGAGCTGCTCGAGGAGTTCGCGCTGGAGTCGGACGGCAAGCTGAATCTGCAGGTCATCGACCCGCAGCCGTTCTCCGAGCAGGAAGAGCGCGCCGCCGCGTTCGGCCTGCAGGCGGTGCCGACGGGTCCGAACGGCGAATCCATTTATTTCGGCCTCGCCGGCACCAACGCCGTCGACACGCAGCTCACGATTCCTTTTTTCCAGCAGGACAACGAGGAATTTCTCGAGTACGACGTGGCGAAGCTCGTCCACAGCCTGACCAATCCCGACAAGCCGATCATCGGGCTGTACAGCAGCCTGCCGATGACCATCGGCTTCGATGCCACCACGCAGCAGATCCGCGAGCCGTGGGTCATCACCAGCCAGATCGAGCAGCTTTTCGATGTGCGACCGCTCGATGCCGCCATGGATGGGCTCGACGAAGTCGACGTCCTGATGCTCGTGCACCCGAAGAGCCTGTCCGAGGATGCGCTATACGCCATCGACCAGTTCGTGGTCGGCGGCGGCAAGGCGCTGATCTTCGTTGACCCGCACTCCGAATCGGACGTGCCGCCGCAGGACCCGAGCAACCCCTACGCCGCGATGGTCGCGAGCCGCGCATCCGATCTCAAGAGGCTGTTCGAGGCCTGGGGGATCCGCTATGACAGCGGCGACGTGCTGGCCGACCGGCGCTATGCCCTCGAAATCGGGACCGGAGGCGGCGGCACGGTGCGCCATCTCGGCATTCTGGGCTTCACCGATGCCGCGCTGAGCTCGGAGGACATCGTCACTGCCGGGCTGGACAGCGTCAATGTGGCAATGGCGGGCTTCCTGGGTGTCGATGAAGAGAAATCCCTGAACCTGACGCCCCTCGTCGAATCGAGCGACGAAGCGATGCCTATGCCCGCCGGCCGGTTCGCGCAGCTGTCCGATCCGGCAACGTTGCAGAACGGTTTCAAAGCCACGGGCGAGCGGTACGTGGTGGCGGCACGCCTCGAAGGAAAAGTTGCCAGCGCCTTCCCCGACGGCCGGCCCGCGGATGCGGCAGGCGAGCCCGACGATGCAGCATCCGAAGACAGCGGCCAGCCCGCGGACGGGGGAGCCAAAGAGGCCCCCGACGACGAGGCGGCCGCAGACGGCGGGCATCTCGCGGAATCGGCAGAGGCCGTGAACCTGATCGTCGCCGCCGACACCGATCTGCTCTCCGATTGGCTCTGGGTGCGCACACAGAGTTTTTTCGGGCAGCGCGTCAGCACGGCCTGGGCGAACAACGGCGACATGGTGGCGAACTCGCTGGACAATCTCACCGGCAGCAGCGATCTGATCAGCATTCGTGGGCGGGCGACCTTCTCCCGGCCGTTCGAGAAAGTCGAGGCCCTGGAGCGCGCCGCCGATGAAGCGCTGCTCGCCAAGGAGCAGGCGCTGCAGGCGGAGCTCGCGGAGACCGAACGCAAGCTGACCGAGCTGCAGGCGAATCGCGACGACCAGAGCGCCATGATCCTGACGTCCGAACAGAGTGCTGCGATCGAGCGCTTCCAGGCGGAAAACCTGCGCGTGCGCCGGGAGCTGCGCCAGGTGCGCCACGATCTCGAGAAGGACATCGAGAACCTGGGTACCTGGCTCAAGGTCATCAATATTGCGTTCGTGCCGCTGTTGATCACGATCGTCGCACTGCTGATACTCATGTTGCGCCGGAAGCGGCGAAAGGTCGCGCGACACACGGCGCCGGCCGTCTCGTAATACCGCAGACCGCTGAAGGTCGCCTTTCAGCGGTCTGATATGCGCAGGAGCGCAGACGCATGCAGGCAAGAAAACTCACGATACTCGCCGCGATCGCGGCCGTCGCGATACTGGCGGCCGTCTGGGCCTCGCGCGAGCGCGCGCCCGATTCGACGGCAACCGTAGGCGGACCCCTCGTGCCGGGTCTCGAGGAGAACGTCAACGAGGTGACGAAAGTCGAGATCGGCGCCGGCGCGGAACCACTCGTGACCATCGAGCGCGACGAGACGACCTGGACGGTTGCGCAGAAATCGGGGTATCCGGCCGACGTGAACAAGCTGCGCGAAACCCTGCTCGGGCTGTCGATCGCGGAGGTGCTGGAGGAAAAGTCCTCGAACCCGGAGAACTACGGCCAGCTCGGTGTCACCGATGAGATAGCCGAAGACGCGACAGGCGCGCACCTGACCATAACAGGCCTCGCGGAGCCGGCAGAGCTCATCATCGGCGATACGGCGCGCGGCGGGAGCTCCACGTATGCGCGGCGTGTCGGCGAGGAGACCGCGCTGCTCGTCAGCGGCAATCTCGACATCGACAGGCAGCCGGTCGAGTGGCTGCGTCGCGACGTGCTCGATGTGACTGCCGACGGCATGCAGTCGGTCACGTTAGTGCATCCGGACGGACGCACGATCGAGATCGCAAAGGAGACGCGGAATTTGCCGGATTTCACAGTCGCCGAAATCCCGGAAGGCCAGAAGCTCGTGTCGGCGTCCGAGACAAACTCTCTCGCCTCGGCACTGACAGGACTGCGGCTCGAGGATGTCGCGCCGGCTGAAGGCTTCGATCCGGAAGAAGCCGAAGCGGTGCGCGCGACCTACAGACTGTTCGACGGCAGGGTGTTCACTGTATACGCGTTCGAACGCGCCGGCAGTAAACTGATTCATGTGCAACCGGCGTTCGATACTGAGCTTGCACAACGTTTCGCGCCACCGGCAGCCACGGAGCCGGCAGCAGCCGGACCGGCCAGCGAGGCGTCGACCGAGGGGACTGCGGATGACGCGGCGGCGGCCACCCGGGAGCCCGGCGAAGCGGCGAGCGCGCCTGCCACTGACGAAGCAGACGACACGGTCGCCACGGGCGATGCCGGAGAACCCGCGGCAGGCGATACGCAAGTAACGGCTGCCGGCACCGAAGAGGAACAACGTATCGCCATGGATGGAACGCGCGAGAAAGCGCAACTGCTGCAGGCGCGTCTCGAGCCCTGGCTGTTCGAAGTGACGGACTACAAGTACGAGCAGCTAACGCATACCCCGGACGACCTTTTCGAGCCGATTGCGCCGGAGCCGGAGGCGGAGCCCGCGGCCGAGATCGGATCTGACGCCGACTGACCCGCGCTCAGCCGAATCCCGCTTTTCCACCGAGTTTCATGGCTGGCGCGATGTGCACCAGCGCTGCATGCTCGCGCTTGACAGAAAGCCATGACTGGTTAGATGTCATAGATGCGGCCGAAGGATCGGCCGCGGCCCTTGAGTATCCATGGAGGGGAAGACAATGCGCGAATTGACCCTGGAAGAGATTGGCCATGTGAATGGAGGCTGGAACTTCCTCACGGATCGGACCCAGGTGGGAATGGCGACGCGATTCGCCCGCAGCGTCGGGCTGCTCGGCACCTCCTTCACCGTCGGCTACGCATTCGGCACCTGGCTCTACGATAACGGGGTCGGCGGGGCCTGGCGCCGCTACCTCGACAGCCGCGAGGCACATTGAGCCACCAGACGCCCGGCGGCCTTGCCGGCCGCCGGGTATTCTTCAGCCCCACCGGGATGCGCCGCGTCCCCGAGCTCGGAGAAATGAAAATGGCGCCCCGCAACGCAAGATTCCTCACCACTCTATTTCTGCTGATCAGCGCGCCGCCACTGGTGTACGCGGTACGACAGTATCTGCACCAGGATTACGCGGGCATGTGCCTGTCTCTGTTTATAGGCTTTTGCGCGGCCGGCGCGGCGGCCGAGCCCGAATTTCTGACACGCAAGGTTTCGCAGGCCTTCGCCATCCGCAGTTCGGCCAGCGGCGAGTTCGAAGAAGTGACGTCTCGAAACGCGCTCGGCGATCTGTTCATGACGATCGGATTGATAAGCTTGCTGGGCTGGATTGTCCTGACGATATTCTGAATCCGCCGCGAACGAGCGGCATACGTCATGGACGACGAGGCCCTGTTCCGGCGCGAGGCGATCGCGCATCGCACTGACCGTCTGCTCGGTGGCGTCGTGCTGCTGCGGCCGATCTCTTTCACACTCGTCAGCGCGTTCGCGTCGGCTATTGCCGCGGCCCTTCTGGCGCTGCTGCTGCTCGGCAGCTACGCGCGCAAGGAAACAGTCGTCGGCCACATTGCGCCGGCCGGCGGGCTCATCAAGATCCTGCCCGCGCAGCCGGGCATCGTCGAGCGCAGCCCGCTGCGCGAAGGACAGCGCGTCACAGCGGGCGACACTCTGTTCGTCATCTCCACGCGGCGCAGCGATGAGCGGGATCGCGACGTGGATGCCCGCATCATCGAGGAGGTCGGCGCCGAACGCCGTGCGCTTTCGACGCAGCTCGTCCGGCAAAGCGAGTTGCATGACGTGGAGATCCGGGCGAGCGTGCAGAAGGCGGCGGACACGCGCTCACAGCTCGAACTGCTCGAGCGCCGTCGCGCAAGCTTCGATGAGCGCGTGGCGCGGCGAGAGAAAATGCTCGAGCGTCTCACGCCCGCCGCGGCGGCCGGCCATGTACCGCGTATGCAGCTCGAGGAGGGGGAGGCGGCGCTGCTCGAGGCGCGCATCGCCCGGCAGGATCTCGATCAGGAGATGTCCCGGCTCGCCTCGGTGCTGCGGGCACAGAAGCACGAGCAGACGAGCCTGCCGAGCCGCCACGCGATCGATGTCGCCGAGCTCGAGAAGGCGCTCAGCGCCGTCGATCAGCGGCTCGCCGAGGCCGGCACGCGCCTGGGCTACGCGCTGAGAGCGCCTGTCAGCGGACGTATCGGCAGCCTGCAGGGCCATGCCGGCATGAGCGTCGTGCCGGGCCGTCCGCTCGCCGCGCTGATTCCGGCGGGAGCCGAGCTTCGTGCGGAGCTGTTCGTGCCGGCGCGGGCGATTGGTTTTCTCGAGGCCGGCCAGCGTGTGCGGCTGCGTTATGACGCCTATCCGTATCAAAAATTCGGGCTCTACGAAGGCGTCGTGACCGGGATCGGGCGATCCATTCTGCTGCCGGAGGAAATGCAGGGTCCCGCGACCCTGCGCGAACCGGCCTATCGCGTCACGGTAGGTCTCGCTCGACAAAGCGCATCGGTTTACGGCCGCGAGCTGCCGCTCAAGCCGGGCATGACACTCGAGGCGGATATCATCCGGGACCGGCGTCAGATCATCGAATGGCTTTTCGAGCCGGTCTATAGCGCCGTCGGTCGCAGGCGATGAGCCTGGCGGCGCCCCGTCTCTTCGCCAGGCGCCGCACACCGGTGGTGCTGCAGACCGAGGCCGCCGAGTGCGGCATTGCCTGCGTGGCGATGGTCGCCGGTTTTCATGGCCTCGAGATGGATCTGAATGCGCTCCGGCGGCGCTGGGGCGTCTCCCTGAAGGGCACCAGCCTCGTGCGACTCATGGATGTCGCGCAGGGACTAGAGCTCAACGCACGCGCCTTGCGCCTCGAACCGGTAGACCTCGGCCGGCTTCGCCGGCCTGCAATCCTGCACTGGAACTTCGATCATTTCGTGGTGCTCGAACGCCCGCTCGGGCCGTCGGTCGAAATCATCGATCCGCGCATCGGACGGCGGCGCATTGCCGTCGAGGAGCTTGCCGGGCGCTTCACCGGCGTTGCGCTCGAGCTGACGCCGGGCGCCAACTTCGTGCGCAGGCGAGAGCGCACGCAGCTCAGGCTCAGCGCCTTCTTCCGCCATACCACCGGCCTGGGCCCGGCTCTCGTGCAGATGTTGGTGCTGTCGTTGACGCTGCAGGTCTTTGCGCTGCTCGCACCCTTCTACAGCCAGCTCGTCATCGACGAGGTCATCGTATCGGGCGATCGCGGCCTGCTCGGCGTGCTGGCGGTCGGCTTCGCTTTGCTTGCGCTGGTGCATGTCGCCATCGGTGCGTTCCGCTCCTGGGTGGTGCTGTATCTGGGCTCCCTGCTCCGTTATTCATGGGCTGCGCGACTGTTCCGCCAGCTCCTGAGCCTGCCATTGGCGTTCTTCGAAAAGCGGCACATGGGCGGCGTCGTGTCGCGCTTCGGTTCGTTGCAGTCCATACAGTCGCTCGTCACCCACACCATGGTTGAAGCCGTCATCGACGGATTGATGGCAATGACGACCCTGGTGGTGATGTTCCTTTACGATGTCAGGCTCGCGCTGATCGTCGCCGGCGCCGTCGCCATCTACGCTTTCGCGCGCCTATGCTTCTATGGCCCGCATCAGTTGCGTGCGCGGGAGGCGCTGGTGGTCGACGCGCGCGAGCAATCCTTCTTCATGGAATCGGTGCGCGCCATTCAGGCCGTCAAGTGCTTCGGCAGAGAGCAGCAACGCGAATCGTTCTGGCTCAACCGTCTGGCGGACACCGTCAACGCAGACGTGCGCGTGCGCAAGCTCGAGATCGGCGAGCAACTCGTGCATGGACTGGTGTTCGGGCTGGAAAGCGTCGCGGTCGTTTTCGTCGCTGCGCTCGCTGTACTCGATGGTCGGCTTTCCGTCGGCATGCTCGTGGCATTCCTCGCCTACAAGGCGCAGTTCGCCTCACGCGCCAGCGCGCTGGTCGACAAGGCAGTGGAGTATCGCCTCGCGTCCATCCATCTCGAACGCCTGGGTGACATTGTGCACGCCGAGACCGAGCCGGGGCTCATGGGGCCCATGGCTGCACCGAAGCTGCGTGGCGGCATCGAGGTCCGCGATCTGTCCTTCCGGTATGCAGAAGCGGAGCCGCTGGTGCTGAGCGGCATCGCGCTCGACGTCGCGCCGGGCGAGTGCGTTGCTCTCACTGCGCCCTCGGGCTTCGGCAAATCGACTCTACTCAAGCTGATGCTCGGCCTGCTCAAGCCGAGCAGCGGCGCAGTGCTGGTCGACGGCCGGGACATTCATCGCGGCGACATTCGCGGATACCGGCAGCAGGTCGCGAGCGTGATGCAGGACGATCGCCTCCTGAGCGGCTCGCTGGCCGACAACATCGCCTTTTTCGACGCGCGGCCCGACGAATCGCGCATCGAGGCTTGCGCGCGGCTGGCCTGCCTCGATGAAGAAATCGCCGGCATGCCGATGGGTTACCACAGCCTGGTGGGAGACATGGGCGCGGCGCTCTCCGGCGGACAGAAGCAACGCATCCTGCTGGCGCGCGCGCTCTATCGCGAGCCGCGCATCCTGTTCCTCGACGAGGCCACGAGCCATCTCGATGCAGCCACCGAAGCGCGCATCGCTGCGATGCTCGCCGGGCTGGAGATTACCCGGATCCTGATCGCGCACCGCCGCGAAACGCTGTCCCGTGCCGATCGGGTCGTGCGGCTCGATCAGCTCGGATTTCAACCCGACGCGGGGTCTGAGCGCAACCCGGCTGCGTAGTCCTCGACAGCCGACCAGACGCGCAGGACATTTCCGGACAGGATCTTGTCGATGTCGGCTTCAGTATAGCCTCTCGCCAGCAGCCCGGCGACCAGGGTCGGATACGTCGACACGTCCTTCAGGTCTTCGGGCAGCGAATCGCCGACGCCATCGAAATCCGAGCCAGCCCTACGTGATCTATGCCGGCAATCTCCACGACGTGGTCGATATGGTCGAGCACGTCGCCCAGAGTCGCGAACGGCAGCGGCTTCTCCGCGCGGTAGGCATCCTCGAAGGCAGCGGCTTCCTCGCTTTCCGGGTCGAGGTCGTTGGCCGCGACGAAATCGTCGAACCTGTCCTGGTACGCCTCGAACCACTCGTGCGCCTCGGCCGTGAGAAAGCTGGAGCCGAAGTTGATCTGAATGACGCCACCGTTTTCAGCGAGCGCGGCGATCATCGCGTCGCTCATGTTGCGCTCGAATCCGGGCGTGAAGTGGCGCGCCGAAGAGTGGGACGCGATGACCGGCACGCGCGTCAGTCCGATGACATCGTAAAACGCTTCGTCCGAAATATGCGACACGTCCACCATGACGCCGAGGCGGTTCATTTCGGCCACCAGCGCTTCACCGAAGTCGCTCAGGCCATGCCACAAACGCTCGTCGTCATACGACGAGTCAGCGACGTGGTTGCTCTTCGCATGCGCGAGCGTAATGTAGCGGATGCCGCGATCGTAGAAGTGGCGGAGCTTGTCGAGGTCGCCGTCGATCGGTGCAGCGTTTTCCATGCCGAGCGCGAATGACATGCGCCCGGCGATGAAGTTCGAACGGACCTGATCCGGAGAATATGCCATCGAGAACTTGCCGGGCGTATCGGCGGCCAGCTTGTCGACCATATCGATGAGCTCGTCGGCGAGCGCCGCAGCACCGCCTTCCTGCTCGTATTCC
>JACDCP010000026.1 GCA_013817465.1 Gammaproteobacteria bacterium
GTTGCCACCCATTCGCCCGGATGCTGCGTTGCCCGGTTTGACCGTATATCGGATACGGTCTGCGCCGGGCGTCTTGCCTGCGGGCGAATGGGCGACAACGCGGCTCGTGTGGAGTAACGAGATGGGCTCTTTACTCGACCGCTACCTGCTGCGGGCGATTCTCGCGACCACCGGCCTGGTGCTTTTCGTGCTGCTGGCGCTGGGTGGCTTCATCGATTTCATTGCGCAGCTCGACGGTGTCGGCACCGGCACCTTCGGCGTCAGGGAAGCGATCTTTTTCGTGCTGTTGAGGCTGCCGCAGAGCGCCTTCGAAATGCTGCCGATTGCTGCATTGCTCGGTGCGTTGATGGGACTCGGCGCGCTCGCCGGCCACAGCGAGCTCGTCGTCATGCGCGCCGCCGGCGTTTCCATCGCCCGGCTCGCCGTCTCCACGGTGCTGGCCGGCATCGTGCTGCTGATCCTCATGGCGGCGCTCGGCGAGCTCGTTGGACCGCCCCTCGAGCGTTTCGCCGAGCAGTACCGGACGCTGCACAAGAAAGGCAGCTTCGGGGGCGACGGCGTGCAGAGCGCCTGGGTCAAGGACGGCCCGCTTATCGTCAACGTTCAGGCGCCCCAGGAGGGCGCAATCCGGGGCGCCATCCATGTGTTCGAGCTGGGCGGCGATCAAACGCTGGCGAGCGTCGGTCGGGCCGACGCCGCGCACCTGGATTCCGGGCAGCGCTGGCTGCTCGAGAACTTCCGCGAGAGCCTGCTCACCCGGCGCCCGATCGAGGCGCGCAGCGAGTCACGATCGTCCCGCGCCGGCGGCATCAACCCGGAGCTCCTCCAGTTATCGGTCGTCGATCCGGACGAGTTGGCCGCCCGCGGGCTGTACAACTACATCGGCTACCTGCGCAACAATGACCTCGATGCCCGTCGCTACGAGGTCGCGTTGTGGTCACGGATCGCAACCCTCACCTCGGTTGTCATCATGGCGGTGCTCGCCCTGCCGTTCGTTTTCGGTCCCTTGCGCAGCGCGGGGGCGGGCGCGAGACTGATGGTCGGTGTGCTGATCGGCGCGGGCTATTTCCTGATCAGCAAGACGCTGGTGAACTCCAGCGAAGTATTCGAGCTCAATCCACTGCTGATCGCCTGGCTGCCGACCCTCGCGCTCGCGGTAATTACGCTGGTTGCCCTCAGCCGCGTACGTTGAGTCGCACTGGCAGGCGATGCAGAGTTGAAAAAGCCCTGGATGGCTTTTTCAACACCCTACCAGACGCGTTCCGCTCAGCCGGTCGTGCCAGGTGCGCTGCTCGCGGTCCGTAAGCGCGCTCAGGAAGCCCAGCCCCAGCGCGCCCCAGGAGAATGCCGCGGCCAGCGCCCGCAGCAGCGCATCCTGCCAGCGCAACGGACGCTGATCATCGCTTCGCTCGACGCGCAATCGCCAGGCGCGCATGCCGGGCGTCTGCCCGCCGTGTATCCAGAAACCGCAGAAGTAGACAACCGTTAAGGCGAGTAGATAAGCGCGGTACCAGAAGTTGCCGGGCGCGATGGGCTCGCGTGTGAAAGGCATCCACAGTGCGGTCGCAAGCATCAAAATTGCGGCGAGGATGAGCAGATCGTAAGCGATCGCGGCCAGCCGTCGCCCCAGCCCGGCGCCGGAGGCTGACATCACCAAAGCCGGCGCGCGAATGACAATCGGCGGGTTGCGGGTCTCGTTACGAGTCGCTCGCAGTGGCTCACCCGGTCGAAACGAGACCGCCAGGCCGCCAACAGCAGACAGAACAGCCAGCCGATCGCACCTCCGCCCCCTCCGGAGCCCGACGGAGGAGGCGGAGGTGGAGGCGGCGGTGCCGGAGCCTCGGCGGCGCTGCAGGTCACCGTGCCCGCAGGCGGCGTTGCGTTCGGGTCCTCGGCGATGAACGGCTTGGCTGAGCAGTCCTCGCCGCCCTCGTCGCCGGCCGTGCCGCGCGCGTTCTCATAAGCGGTCCAGCGGCCGCCGGCGAAATCGACCGGCGTGGAGGTATCGGCGTCGAGCCGCAAGCCGGCGAAATCCCGATTGTCGATTGCGAGCACGGCAGCAGTCGGGGTCGCGGCAGCGACGCCGGCCGGAATCGTGAAGGCCGCGGACAGGGCATCGTCGACATAACGCAGATAACCGTTTGGCGCACCGCCCGGCGTGTCCAGCCAGACGTCGCCGTTACCGACCGGAATGACGACGTCAGTGCCGCCGGCATCCTGGAGCTCGAGCGTCGCGCTGCCGGTGGACGCATCTGTTTGCTGGCCCGGGTAAGCGACAATGAGGTTGTTCGCGTCGCGAAAGCGCATCGGCTTGTCGAACGCGAGCCAGAGACGATAGCTACCGCCCGGCACGAGTGCGGAATTCGCGCTCACGTCGAGACTACGGGCGTCTGCGCCGTCGGCCACCCAGTCGGCGCGGTACGAGACCGTATTGCTTTCAGTTTCGCGAATTTCTATCGCTACGACCCGCGGCGGCCCGGCTTGCCGATAGAAGCCGAGCAGATAAGTGCGGGCGATCTCGTCGCGCATGCGCGCGACTTCGCTGTCCGGCAGGATGAAGCCGCTGTGCGAAACGCCTGTGCCGCCGTATTGGGCGCCGCTGTCGAGCGGTTCGAGCTCGTGCGTCCAGGCGGGGATACCGAAGCGATAGGCGAAATAATCGGCCGTCGTGCCGATGCCGCCGCCACCGGGTAACTCCGGGCCGAAGCGGTATTTTCCGCCGAGCACGGCGCGCAGGGCGGCGACGAGCTGGCCGGTGACGGCATCGCGCCGCGCATCGCCCGTCTGCGGCGTGAAGAAAATCTGCGAAAAGGAATGCAGGTCGCCGTAAAGCCGCATCCGGTTCACCGGCCCGAGAGCCGCGGCGGCCTGCAAGGCGAGGATCTCCGGCTCTGAGGCCGGCGCGGCGCCGTGATAGACCAGGCTCGTAACGCTGCTCGAAGAGCCGGCATTCTGGGCAAAGCCTTCGGCGCTGTTGCGGTTGAGATCGACACCCCAGAAGTTGTCGGCGACCGTGGCCAGGCTGGCATCGAGCGCGCTTCCGTTGACGGGATTGCGCAGGTTCTTGCGGCGCATGCGCCCGTCACGTGGCTGCTGCACGTCGGCCGTGACCGTCTCGGGGAACATCTGCGTCTGCAGAAAGCCGTCGACGTTCAGCACGGGCAGAATGACGACATTGAGGTTTTCGTGCAGATATCGGCCGAGGCCGACGTCGTCCTGCAATTCGATGAGCTGCTCGAAGACCTCGGTCGCGGCTTCCGGCGATTGCCACTCACGGGCATGGATGGCTCCGTTCAGCATGACCGCCGGCTCTGGCCGGCCGTCGATGGTGCTCGAGTCGCTGTCGCCCAGGCGATAGGCCCAGATGTCGCGTCCGCCGATGGTCTGCCCGACGATACTGCCCCGTAACGCGTCCGGGTTCGTAAGCCAGAGGTCCTGATGGCGCGCCAACAGGCTCGCATAGCTGCGGAAACCATCCACGGCGGTCAGCGAATCGACCGGCCTCGGCACCGGATAGCCGAGCGCGATGTTCGTGCCGACATTGTTGTCCTCCGTGTAAGTGCGAATGACGCCGCCGCAGCTTGCATCGAAGGGATTGGTGATCTCGAAGTTTGCGTCGAACACGCAGTCGCCGAGCGCGGGGGCAGCGAAGGCGAGGGCGGCGAACGGCAGAAGCAGGCGCATCATGGTGCCGACCCCGCCGGAAGCTCACGCTGCAACCTGGCCGATGCGTCGGGCGAACGCATAAACCGGTCCAAGGCGACACGCGCCGCGTCCGTATGACTGAGGCGCAGCGCGAGCAGGGCGCGACGTTCAGGCAGTCCGCTCGCACCACTTTCCAGGCGGCGCCCCAGCTCCCAGGCAATTTCCGCGTCGTCGAGGCCCGCCAACGCCGCGGCGGCCGACCCCCCCAGATCCGGATCGTCCAGGGCGGCGAACAACCGGTCACGCGCACGCGGCTCGGCCGTCGCCAGCCGACCCATCTCGAACAGTGCGCTCGACGCCAGCCCGGGTTGGGACAACGCGCTTTCCAGCACTGCGAGCGCATCGGCGGGGGCAAGCGCCGCGCTGATCAGTGGCAGCGCATGCACGATGAGCGCTGGATGGCCGTGCTGCATGAGCGTCGCCGCGAGGCCGCGATCCTGGAGGCGCAGGGCGATCGGCAGCGCAAGTGCCGTGACCGCAACGCCATCGCCGAGCGCGGTCGCGACGCGATCACGAAACGTGAGGAGGTCGGCGGACGAAACCTCGTCCAGTGCGGCGACGACTCCCCTGCGGAATGTGTCGTCGCCCGCCGCGAATCGATCGACAAGTCCGGTATCGGCCGTTTGCAATGCGAAACGGGCCTGCTCGCGCGCTGCTTCTTCTGCCCACCGGCGGCTGGTGTAGCGGGCGGCCGCCGCCACGTCGTAGAGCAGGACATCGATGCGGTGATGCCCCTCGTGCAACCAGACACGCACACCGGGAGGACGGCGCTCGAGATCGGTGACGAGGTCGCGAGCGGCGGCGTCCGGCGCTACCTGCGCCAGAGCCAATGCCAGCTCCCTGAGCAGTCGGTCGCGCGCGGCTGGGTGAAGATCGGTCCGAGCGGCAATCGAGTCTGCGAGCCCGACCAGGCCGGCGCCCGAACCGTTGGCGGCCGCCTGCCCGATCCGGGCCAGAAACTCGTCGACATGCGGACCAGCGGCGGCCGCGTTCGCAGCCCCAGGCTCCAGCACAGGCCCGGCGAGCAGCGCGGCCGGCGCAGCACAGAGCAGCAAGCAGAGCACGGTGCGGGAGGCGGAACTAAAGTGCATGGGAGCGTCCTCTGGCAAGGATTCTATCGGGGTGCCCGCCGAGCTTGATTCCGAAAGCTATGACCTCATATTCTGGCTATCAGTTCAAACCGGCCCCTGGCCGCCGCAGAGTAGCTCATGAAACGTATCCTGCTGTTCGTCGGCACCAACATCGCGGTTCTCGTCGTGCTGAGCATCGTGCTGCGGCTGCTCGGCGTGGATCGCATCCTGGACGAGCAGGGGGTCGGTCTCGATTATCGCGCGCTGCTGATCTTCGCCGCCGTGCTCGGCATGGGCGGCTCGTTTGTTTCGCTCGCCATTTCCAAATGGAGCGCGAAGCGCCTGACCGGTGCGCGGGTCATCGAGAGCCCGACCAGCAGCACGGAGATCTGGCTCGTCGAAACCGTGCGCCGCCAGGCCGAACGCGCCGGCATCGGCATGCCGGAGGTGGCCGTTTACGATGCGCCGGAGATCAATGCCTTCGCGACCGGCATGAACCGCAACAAAGCGCTCGTGGCCGTGAGCTCGGGGCTGCTCGGCAGCATGAATCGCGATGAGGCCGAGGCCGTGCTCGGTCACGAGGTCTCGCACGTGGCCAACGGCGACATGGTGACACTGGCGCTCGTCCAGGGCGTGCTCAACACGTTCGTGATCTTTCTCTCGCGAGTGGTCGGCTTTCTGGTCGACCGCATGGTTTTCCGCACCGAGCGCGGCACCGGGCCGGGCTACTTCATCACAGTGATCGTCACGCAGATCCTGTTCGGCATTCTTGCCAGCATGATCGTCATGTGGTTCTCGCGGAGGCGAGAATTCCGGGCCGATGCGGGCGGCGCCAACCTGGCCGGGCGCCACAAGATGATCGCCGCGCTCGAGCGGCTGAGCGCCAATTACGGCCAGCCCGCGCAGCTTCCGCAGCGCATGCAGGCGTTCGGCATATCCGGCCGCGTGGGCGGGGGCTTCAAGCGCCTGTTCATGAGTCATCCGCCGCTCGAGGAACGCATCGGCGCGCTGCGTTCGATCCCTCAGGCAGCATAAGCGCTCAGAACTCCCAGACGACCCCCAGCGACGGGACGATCCCCAGCCAGTGCCGTTCCACGGTGCCGGGCACCATGGCACCGTCCTCATTTGTGTCCAGGGTAAGCTGCTGGCAACAGGGGTTCAGGCGGTTGGTCAGATTGCTGACTTCGATGAACGCAGTCATCGCGCCGCTGGCCAGACGAAAACGCCGGCTGGCGCGGAAATCGAGCGTGAAGTACGGCGAGTAGTCGAGCTCGTTGCGCGGGCCGGCCATCAGTTGCAGGCTCGTGCTGCCATCGGGCTGCGGCATCGACTCGCCGATGACCCGCGTGGTGGGCCAGCCGGTGTGATAGCCACCCGCCCAGCTCAGGTTCCACGGCCCGGCAGGCCAGTTGACGCCGAAGTCGAGCGCATGGCGTTGGTCCCAGCTCCGTGGCACCCAGCGCCCGTCGAGGCGATCCTCGGCGACCGACAGCGCATAAGCGGTCCACCAGGAAACGCCGCTGCCGTCGTTGCTCTCGAGCAGCAGCTCGATGCCGCGTGCCCGGGCGTGCTCGGGATCGATGCGGATCCGGTCGGGCTCCAGCTCCGGCAACAGCACGAGCGGATCGAGCAGGTTTTCGAAGCGCGGCCTGAGATCCCGATAGCGTTTGTCGTAGGCTTCGACACGCAGGTCGAGGCCGCCGGCGAAATGGTGCTCCAGGCTCAGAATCGCGTGGTCGGCGCGCTGCGGGCCGAAAAAATCGAGCATGCCGTCTTCGATCTGCAGCTCATCGATGGCTTGCGACTGATGAAAGCGGCCCCAGCTTGCACGCAATCGCGTGCGCGGCGCGAGTTTGACGAGCACGCCGGCACGGGGGCTCCATTGCTCCTCGCTTGCCGGTTCCGTATACGTCTGACGGTCCCAGCGCAGGCCGAGCTCAGTGGTGAAAGCCGGCGTCCATTCGTGGCGATTCGACACAAAAGCGCCGTATTGTCCGCCGTCCGGCGACGCGCGCAGCTCGCGGCTGACCGGCATCTGCGTGGCGCTCAGGGTCGCGACGCTGTCGTCGAACGCCGTTTCGCTGCTATACCCGTAATCCCCGCTCAGCCGCAGCGCATCGATGCCCCACGCGAGCCGCGATCGCGGGGACGCCTGCCAGTGCCAGTCCTGCTCGACCCCAGTGATCTCGAACGAGCGGGTGTCATTCACATCGCCGCGATTGAGGCCGGGCCTCGCCACGATGCCGCGCCGATCGTTATTGATATTCGTGTGCGACACGCGCGTGACGCTCTGGAGGTCTTTGGCCCAGTCGGTCTCGACCGCTGCCCACAAATAGGTGCCACGGTCGTCGGCAACGGCGTTCTCGGTGCCATCGGAACTTGCGAGATTGATTTCGTCCTTCAAGCCGAGGAAATGCAGGGAAACGGTATTGCGCTCGCTGAGCGTATAGCGCAGGCGGCCGAAGGCATCCATGTAGCGCGGGCGGCCGAGATCCGGGGCGACCGTCTTCAGCAGCAGATCCAGATTGCTGCGCCGCGCGCTCACGAGCCAGTCGCCTCGCTCGCCCGCAAACGTATCGCCGGCAAGCGCGGATGCATTGAAAAAGCTGAAACCTATCTCGCGATACGGGGCGTGCGGAATGTCGAGGGAGCGCACGTCCAGCACCCCGCTCATGCGGTCGCCGAAGCGCGCCGGATAGCCGCCCGTATACACGTCGAGGCCACCCACGACGCGCGCATCGATGGCGCTGAAAATGCGCTGGAAATCCTTCAGATGGAACGGCTGGTAAAGCCGCAGACCATCGAGGCGGATCAGCACTTCGTCGCGCGCCCCTCCGCGCACGTGCGTGCTCGCAGACAGCTCATTGCCGGCCGCACCCGGCAGCCGGTGCGCGGCCCGCAACGCATCTTCGCCGAGGTCCGGCTGATTCTCCACGGTCTCCCGGTCGAGGAACGAAAACGGCGCCGGCTCGTCATTCAACAGCGCATAGCGGCTCGACGTGACAACCAGCGTGCCGAGCGGATCCTGCTTATCGTTCAGATACAAGGAGACGACGGTTGTCCGACCGCCCGCCAGATTGATTTCCCGAACGACCGGATCGGCGTCGCCGGCACGCATTTCGATCCGATGCCTGCCCGGCTCGAGATCGTCGAATATGAAATCGCCGGCCGCCGTGGTAGTCGCCGTCCGGCGGGTGCCAGGGAGCCGGACTCGTATGCCGCTCGAGCGGGCGCCGCCCGGGGCGTCGCGCACGATACCGATGATCGTCGCCGCAGCGGCATCCTGCGGGGACGCGGCGAGCCGGACGACGAGCCACGAATTCGCCGGGCCCCGCTCGAGTCCGAGGCGGTGCGCTCCGAGCAGCTCAGCGGCGACGGCCTCGGGCTCGCCGCCCGAGGGCTCGGTGCGCACTCTCATATGCGGGCGCACGAGATCGGAGCTGTAGATCAGCCGCAAGCCTTGCGTTTCCAGCTCGGCCAGGGCATCGATCAGCAGCCGGCCGCTGAACTCGGCTGCGCACGCAGACCACGACAGACACGCCGACATGGCCAGACACGCACAAGCGAGCATGACGTGCATGCCGCAAGGGCGCGGGCGCTTTATGAAGCGGGTGGCGTAAGACAAACTCAGCCGTGACCCATGGCGGTCGCCGGGTCGGATCACGCCGGCGGGAACGGCACTTTATCATGCACCGCCGGCAGGACTCTGGTGCCAACGCTGTCCGCTATTGAGAGGACACTGACTCGCGAAGTTCGATGAGCAGGACGCCTTCGTCGGTGGCGGGGCGCAGGCGCGTGGTGGCCAGCACCGCGGCGAGCGCCTCATCGGGCGGAAATCCCTGCACGGAGCCGTGCAGCACCGTCTCTCGCGCTGCCTGCTCGCTGGCGCGGCTGGCAAATGCGAGCTCGCGGCCGGTTTCACGGGCGATCCACGCCAGGAACTCGATCAGCGGGCGGCCGTCGATGTCGAACGAGGGGGCGATGGCTTCAGCCCAGGACCAGTGGTCGCCGAAAGTTCGAACGAGGCTGCGCTTTACGTTGCCATCGACATCGATGTGGACTTCCTCGCCACGGTCTCCCTGGATGCGCCCGGCATCCCGGTCGATCGTCACCGCGCCTTCGCGCACCCGCACGCGCACTGCCTCGTCGACATAGGCGACCTCGAACTGCGTGCCCACATCGCTGACGATGCCGCGGCTCGTGCGGATTTGCAGCGGGCCGCCGGCGACGCCCGGCGCATGCGTGTCGACGTAAATGCGGCCGCTCTCGAGCATGAGACGCTCGGCCGACTGGATGGCGAGCTCGGTGGAATGGTCGAGCCGCACGCTGGCGCCGTTCGCGAGCCGTACCGCAAGGCGGCTCGAGCGGTCGGTAGCGAGCCGGCTGCCTGCCGGGATCACCGCGCTGTCGAGTTGCAGCCAACCGCGGCGATCGCCGTCCGTATCGAGCCTGACGTTGCCGGTAGAGCGCAGCACGGTGGCGATCGGATCCGGCGTCCCGGCCGGCCATAATCCTCCGATCCAGATGGTCAGACTCGCCGCCAGGCCGGTGATCGCAGCGGCGATGAGCCACGGCGCCCGGCGCCGGCGTGAAGTCTGGCGCAGCCACTCGTCGCGCACGCTCGCGCGCACGGCGGACTCGACATCGCGTGGCGCGGCCGGCCGCGGCGCCGCCAGCCGCAACAGCCTGACCAGCAGCCACTCGTCGTTGTAGTCACTCATGGTTGCGTCAACTCCCCGGTGTCGTTTTCGATGGTCGCGATGTCGGTATCGCGCAAGCTGCTCATGACGGGACCGAAGGTGTCCCTGAATGCGCGCCTGGCCCGCGCCAGCAGCGATTGGGCGGCGGTCGCCGTCGTGCCCAGCCGGGCCGCGATTTCCTCGACGGTGAGCCCTTCGATGTATTTCCATTCGAGCGCGTCGCCGTAGCGATGTGGCAAATGGTCGAGCGTCGCCTGTACGAGGCGCGCGAGCTCGGCGCGCCTGAACCCTGCCAGCGGATCGCTCGCGGACGGCGCATCGGTCGATTCGAGCGCCGCGCGTATCTCCGGATGATCTTCGAGCAGCACGATATGTTCCCGCTCGCGGCCGAGCTTTCTGAAGTAGCCTGCCAGCTCATTCCTGCAGATCTGGCACATCCACGTGAACAGGCTCGCCTCTCCGCGCCAGGTGTCCAGGCCGCGCACGGCCTTGCACAGGGCCTGCTGCACGACGTCCCGGGCCGCGTCCGGGTCATCCCCCAGGCGAATGAGCGTGAACCGGTACAGGCGCGGGAAGTAGACGCTGAAGAAGAGGTCGAACGCCCGCTCATCGCCGGCCAGCAGCCGGCGGACCAGTTCGCGATCAGAGATCTGGAGCGAGCTCATTGTTGCTCCGGTTGCGCATGATCATAGGAGTGCGGCGAGGCTGGAAATCAATCGCGGCCGGGCCGGCATCCGCGCGCGTGCTTCTGCGCCGCCGGCGATTGATCTGGCGCCTGCCGATAGTCCAATGAACATCTGGTCAACGATCGAATCCTGACGCACCCCGCAGAAAGACCGCTCACACGTGTCCTGATGTAACAACGAACGGAGAATCACCTTGCCCAACAGAACTATCGTCATTTGCGCACTCGTAGCGTCCCTGACCTCCGGGGCCGTGCTTGCGCAGGGAAACCGCGGGTTCACCGATGAGTTTCCGGTCGCAGATTGCGAATTTGAGACCCGCGATTTCGAAGCGGACGAGGCGAATCGATATTTCATACTCGAGCCCGGCCGAGAGCTCCATTTCAACAACTTCGGCTGCGTTGCGGAAGGGGAGTGCGACGAATTCGAGGAAGTGGTCATTTCCGTGCTCAACCGCACTCGAGATGTCACCTTCTCGATCGATGGCGTCAGAAAGACCGTCAAGACGCGCGTCGTTCGGGAGCGCGAAACGGCGGACGGCGAGCTGACAGAGATCTCCCGTAACTTTTTTGCGCAGTGCGACGACACGCAGGACGTCTACTATTTCGGCGAGAAAGTCGACGACTATGAGGACGGCATGATCGTGGGCCATTCGGGCGAATGGCTCGCCGGCCAGGACGGCGCCACGCCCGGCATCATTTTCCCCGGCGGGGCGTTCCTGTTGGGCGCTCGCTACTTCCAGGAGGTGGCTCGCGGCATAGCGCTGGACCGCGCCCAGCACGTCAGGATGAATCTGGACATCGAGGTGCCGGCGGGAAACTTCGAGGATTGCGTGGAGGTGAAGGAAACGACACCGCTCGAAAAGGGGGAAGTCTCGAGGAAGGTCTATTGCCCCGGAACCGGCCTGGTCATCGACGATGATCTGGAGCTCGAATTCATCGTGGAATGACGACAACCGGCTGATTCTATCCAGGGACGCTTGATCGTCGAAGACGGAAGTACGGGCGGTTCGTCGCCTACACGAGCTCGCGCGACTGGTTTCTCGTGGACGGCGGCGACTTGCGTTCGGATTGCGTCGAAGGAGCCGATGCAGCGCGGGCTATCCGGTACCATGGGAGTCTTCGCGGCGATTGATTTTCCGCGTTATCCTTGTCCAACCTCATATGCCCGAGTCACGAATCGGCTTCAGAACGCGCAACTGGTGGCCTGCCGCGTTGCTCGCGTTACTGACTGTTGGCGCCATCCTGCTCGGCGCGCTCCTCTCCAGCGGCTTTATTATCGGCTCCCGTACAGATGTCGGATGGACGCAACCGACCGCGCTGGACGCGGGGCACATCCCCGGGCTGACCACAACTTTCGTTGCATTCGGCGATACCGGCACGGGCGACCGGCAGCAGTTCAGGGTAGCTGAGGGCATAGAAGGGATCTGCGAAAGCAGCGGCTGCGATCTGGCCCTCGGCCTGGGTGACAACTTTTATCCGGATGGAGTCCGCGCCCGGTCAGATCCGCAGTTCCAGACGAAATTCGAGAAGCCGTTCGCCGCCCTGCAGATGCCGTTCTACATGGTGCTCGGGAACCACGACGTCGAGCAGCCGAAATCCGCACGCGCGCAGATTTCGTATGCCAGCGGACGATGGAAAATGCCGGCCCGCTGGTATTCGTTTCGCGTGGGGCCGGTGCGGTTCGTTGCGCTGGATACGAATCGAGTCGCCGCCAGCGACAAAGACGGCCAATTATCCTGGATCAAAGAGACGCTGGCAGCGCGCAGCGATGCGGTCTGGACGATTGTCTTCGGCCATCATCCCCTGTATTCGAACGGCGGACATGGAGACGCGCGCGGCGCCGGCCGGGACTGGCTCCATGAAGCGATCTGTGACTCCGGCGCCGTCGATCTCTATCTTGCCGGGCACGATCACGCGCTGCAGTGGCTGGCCCCCAAGCCGGCATCGTGCCGGCATACTGAGTTCATTGTTTCCGGAGCCGGCGCCAGGCCGCGTGCTCTCGCGGATCGAAATCATAGTGAACACTTTGCGCGGGGGCATACGTCCGGCTTCTTCTGGTTCCAGGCCATGGGCGAGTCGCTGACCGGTCATGTTTACGATGCGGACGGCACTTTGCTGTTCGCGCGCACGCTGTTAAAGACAGACAGGCTGACGCACTGAGCATTACGCTCTCAAAGCGGAGCTGACCGGAGCCGCCTCCGGCGATTTGAACGTGTCCGATACTCGTCGTCGCACTTCATTCCACGTAAGATTCCGACTATGAAGCGTCTGCTCTCCCTCCGCGCAATCCTGATCGCTCTGATGGCGCTGCAGATCGTCATGATGACGCCAGTTTCCATGATGAGCTCGATGGCTTCCCCCATCGCGTCGGCAGATTGCGATGACCAACACGGCAGTACGAACGATTGCCCGTGCTGCCCTGCGGCCCTCGCATCGCCGGGAGGTTGCGCCACGTTCTGCCTGGCCGCTTTTGCTCCGCCGCCCGCCGCCGCTCTGCGGGCCCTGCAAACAGCGCTCTCCGCGCCCCCCGGTTCCGGGACGTTACCTTTCGCAAGTCAAACATACTCGCCCGTCAATCCCCCTCCGATCCGCTGATCGATTTCGTTCGGTAATCCGGCTTCGCCGCTGCGGGCCGCTGGTTTTCGATCGCATCTGGAGGATTCTGCTATGGGTCGCTTACCCCATCTGGGGGTGGCCGGGCGGCGGTGCTGAATTATCGGCAGGCCCTCGAGCACGCGCTCGCGCTGGCCGGGCGTCCGGCACCAGCTCCGACCAGCTATACCGTCGAGGCGGCGGTCGAGGACTATCTCGAAGAGTATGCGGCCAGGGGCAAGGCGATCGGGAAAACGCGCAACGCATTCGAGACGCACATCATTGCGCAGTTCGGCGCCTCGAAGGTCTCCGCGCTGACGCGCGAAGGTATCCGACGCTGGCATCGCGGCCTCACCAAGACCTGCACGAAGTCGACAGCAAACCGGCTGCTCACCTACTTCAAGGCGGCGCTCAATCACGCCTTTGCGGAAGGCAAGGTATCGGACGATTCAGCCTGGCGCTCAGTGAAGCCGTTCCGGAACGCAGACGGCGCTCGCAGCCGCTATCTGAGCGAGGCCGAGTGTCAGCGCCTGCTCAATGCTTGCGAGCCGGACTTCCGCCAGCTGGTGCGAGGCGCGCTGCTGACTGGCTGCCGCTACGGCGAGCTGATCGCGTCGCGCGTCGATGCTTACAACGTCGACGCCGGCACGTTGCTGATCGCGGACTCGAAGGCGAACAAGGCGCGCCATGTGCCGCTGACCGACGAGGGCACCGCGCTCATGGACGTGCTCACGAACGGCCGCAAGGGATCCGAGTCGCTGCTGGTGCGCGCTGACGGCGAGCCGTGGCGGGCGAGCCGTGGCGGGCGAGCCATCAGCTGCGGCGCATGAGCGAAGCCTCGGCGCGTGCAGGCCTCGAGCCGCCGGCGACATTTCACACCTTGCGCCATACTTACGGCAGCCTGCTCGCGCTGCGAGGCGTGCCGCTGCAGGTTATCGCCGCAGCGATGGGGCATGCCGATACGCGCATGACCGCACGGCACTACGCGCACATGCAGCCGGATTTTGTCGCCGCGACGATTCGAGCCAATCTGCCGAGCTTCGGGCCGCTGCCGCGCGGCAACGTGCGCGCGCTGAGGCGGGCCAAGTGACCGAGACGCTGCACTCGACGGCGGAAATGCTCGCCTGGCTCGAGCGCGAGGAACGCTGGTGCTTCGACTGGCTCGCGGAGCACGGCTGCTCGCGTGATCAATTTGAGCATGCGATCGGATCAGAGTCACATCGCAGCGTGTAGCGATAGCGGCTTGTGGGGCGGAAACGCCTTCAAAGCGACCGTCCGTCGAAGTGCTGAACCGGTACCGACGCCAGATCGATTCCTTCGAGACAGCGGATATTGATTGCAGCCATCGCGTTTCCCTGACGGTCGGCGCCTTCGCCGTAGGGGTGAACGCCGCAAGTCGGGCAGAAGCGATGCTTTATGACGTGTTTGTTGAAGGTATCTGAGCCGATGTCCTCATCGGGGGTAAGCGACTCGAGCTGGCCGCGCGGCACGAACCACAGCAACGCACCCTTGCGCGAGCAGATCGAACAGTTGCAGGACATGGCCTCGTTCACTTCGCCTTCCACTTCGAACCTTACTTTTCCGCAATGGCAACTGCCCTTGTACTTCACGCTATATCTCCTGCTTTCGATCCTTGCGTCACCCCGTGGCTACAGGACGCGGGATATCCTCGAATCAACAACTCCCAATAGCCCACATCGACCCACTGGTCGAATTTCCAGCCGACTTCCCTGAACTGGCCGATTTTCTGAAATCCCAGACGTTCATGCAGCCGGATGCTCGCGGGATTCGGCAGCGCGATTCCGCCGATCGCACAATGAATGTCCCGGGTCCGAAGTTCGGCAATCAGCGTCGCGTAAAGCGTACCGCCTATACCCTGGCCTGAAAATTCCGCGGCCATATAAATCGTGCTTTCCATCGCGAAACGATAGGCAGAACGCGTTTTCCAGGGTGTCGCGTACGCATAGCCGGCAATAACTCCGTTTTCCTCCGCGACGAGCCACGGTGCCGATGTGAGGAGATCGCGAATCCGTCCAGCCATTTCGTCAGCGTCGACAGGCACCTCCTCGAATGTAATGACTGTTTCGCGAACATAGTGATTGTAGATCTCGCAGATCCGCGCGGCGTCAGCGGGACGGGCGGGTCGAATCACGTTTCGAAGGGGAAACGCATTTATCGGTCATCAGCGATGCAAAGCGGGTGCATTCGCCTTGGCAGGGACAGAAAACCGGAACGTCGATCCAGCGCCTTCGTTGCTTTCCACGGTCACTTTCCCGCCGTGGGCTTCGGTGAACGTCTTAACGATTGCAAGACCCAGGCCCGATCTGCCTTCGGTCTCCCGATCGACGTCTCCCTTGTCGAAAATTTTCTCCAGCAGCTCCGGGGGGATGCCGGTACCGTTGTCGCTGACCCAGCACTCGACGGCCCCTTCCGCGCCAGGTTGCCGTGCCCCGATCACGATCTCTCCGCGCGGCGTGTGCTCGATTGCGTTGGCGATCAGATTCTGAAACACCCGCCTCAACAGATTGGCGTCTGCATAGACGACCAGGTCCATCGGCACCTCGTTGACGAGCCGGGTACTGGCGGTTCCCGCCACTGGATGCAGATCGTGAATCAGGTGCTCCACGAGGGGCCACAAATCAAACTCCCGCCGCTCCAGCTTCGTCCCGAGTTCCGTTTCGAGATTGGTGTTCTCCTCGAGCACCTGGGCGACAAGCCTTTCGAGTTGCTCAACGCTGCGACGCAATGCCTTCAACATCCGCCCTGTCTCACGACTGGCGTCTTTCGCCGAAAGCGCCCGCGCCAGCACCATTCCGGCCAAGGAAATGGCGTTCAACGGGGTTCGGAGATCGTGTGCCACGAAGGCCAGATACTCTTCCCGGCGCTGCTGCACTTCCAGCGCGCGTTGCGTGGCAAAGGTCTGCACGGCCGCACCGATCGCCTGATCGAGAAGGCGGTTCATGACGTGGAAAGGTTTCCCTTGCAGGTTCAAACCGTTGTCGACGGCGAGATCGTGGATACAACCTCGAAGGATGTTGTACTCCGCAACGACCTCCTCGATATCAAATGCGTCCTTGAGCCGCTGCAAACCGTGAGCTGGAGGGCTGCTGCCTTCGGTGATTGCTTCCGGAATCGTCTGGTCAGAGTGGGTTTGGAGGGCCGTAACCAGTTCGTCGAGCAGGTCGGGAATATGATCATTGAGCGTCGGCGTATCGAGCTCCCGCGCGGACGGAAGCTGCCGGACCTGTTCCCGCCATTCCGCGAGCAATGGGTCGCGTTTCTGACCGATGAGCGCAGCCAGTTTCCCCAGTTCGCTTATCGGCATCTCGTCCGACCTCATGATTGATGTGCCGAGGCTATGGCGTTTCATCGCCTCTGAGTGCATTGCTGTCTGTGGAACGTTGTGTCCAAAGAGCCACGCCGAACCACGAATGCAACGGCCATTGTACCAGCGACGACTACTTTCCTGTGGATACATAAGCCTGTGCTTCGTGCAACGCGGGCTGTCTCGTTCCGCCATCGGCAACTTCGAGAAGCTCTCCGTAGAACATGCGCGTCAGGGATTCATCGCCGAGCGCGCGCGCCGCCCGGGCGGCGCCCAGCATCCCGTTGAAGCGCCTCGGATACAGTTGCACTGAGCGCCGGTAAGCGGCGAGTGCTTCCGCCGGCCGCTCCTGCTCCATGAAAAGGTCTCCCAACAGCTCGTGGGCAGGAAGTGTGGGTCCCGGCGTCACGGCGTGCTTGGG
>JACDCP010000231.1 GCA_013817465.1 Gammaproteobacteria bacterium
CTGCAAAGCTGTTCGGCCGCCTTCACGCCGATGTTTCAGGCCACCATTCCAGAGGTGTTGCCGCGCGAAGAGGACTACACAAAAGCGCTGTCGCTCTCGCGCCTGGCCTACGACCTGGAGAACCTGCTCAGCCCGGCCCTGGCGGCGGCGCTCCTGACGCTGATCAGCTTCCATGGCCTGTTCCTCGGCACGGCCGTCGGTTTTCTGGGCTCAGCGCTGCTGGTGCTTTCCGTTACCCTGCCTCGTATGCAGACTGACATGTCGCCGCGTAGCGTCCGCGATCGGCTGACCCGCGGCCTGCGTATGTATCTGGCCACGCCGCGGCTGCGCGGCCTGCTGGCTCTGAACCTGGTGGCGGCGGCCGGCGGCGCGATGGTCATCGTGAACACGGTGGTGATCGTGCGCGATGGGCTGGGGCGCGGCGACAGGGCTGTCGCGCTGGCGCTGGCATGCTACGGCGCCGGCTCGATGGCTGCGGCGCTGCTGCTGCCGCGGCTGCTGCGCCGATACTCGGATCGCACGGCGATGCTGTCCGGCGCCGTGGCGCTTATCGTGACGCTGGCGGGACTCGCCGCGGTATGGCCGTTGCCGGAAAAAGAAGCGTTGGCGTGGGGTACGCTGCTTGGGGCGTGGCTGGTGCTGGGCGCGGGTTATGCCGCGCTGGTCACCCCCGGCGGCCGGCTGCTCCGCCGCTCTGCCAATGAGGCGCAACGCCCGGCGCTGTTCGTTGCGCAATTCTCGCTATCGCATCTGTGCTGGTTGCTGACCTATCCGCTGGTCGGCTGGCTGGGCGTGTTCGCAGATCTCGGCGCGTCGCTGTGGGCCATGGCTGCGGTGGCCACAGCGGGGACACTTCTCGCCTGGCGGCTCTGGCCCCGGTCGGATCCCGAGGTGATCGAGCACGCGCACGACGACTTGCCGGCCGATCATCCCCATGTGGCCGGCGATATGACTTATCCGCGCCATGCGCATGCTTTCGTGCTCGACGATCTGCACACGCGCTGGCCGTCGCGTTGACATGACGACGGACATGCCCGAGCAGGAGACGAATCCCCACGTCATCGAGACGCTGGTGGCAAACCACCGGCGATTCCTCGACTTCCTGACGTCTCGCGTCGGCGGGCGCGAGGCGGCGGAAGACATCCTCCAGACCGCATTCGTGAAGGGCGTCGAACGCGGCGGCTCCATCCGGGATGACGAAAAGGCGGTGGCCTGGTTCTACCGCCTGCTGCGCAATGCGCTGATCGACTACTACCGACGCCGCGACGCTGAGACGCGCGGCCTGGGCAAGTTTACGGCGCTTCTCGAGTCGGAACCTGCGGCGATCGAGCCGGAGCTCGAGGAGACGATCTGCATGTGCGTGACCGACCTGGTTTCGACCCTGAAGCCCGAGTACGCGGAAATGATCCGTCGCGTGGACCTCGGCGGCGCTCGCGTAGACGTTGTCGCGGCGGAAAGCGGTATGACTCCCAACAACGCCGCGGTCCGCCTTCACCGGGCCCGCCAGGCGCTCCGCGAGCGCCTGGCGGCAACTTGCGGAACCTGCGCGGTGCACGGTTGCCTCGACTGCAGCTGCGGGCAGCCGCGGGCGCATTGACCAGACACATTCGTCAGGGACTGTAAGAGCCGGCCAAGGCGTGCGTCAGCCGTGTCAGAGGAGGAACAGTCATGACGAAGCTTGAACAGCGTAAACAAAGCGGTCCGGGTCAGCGGGGTGCACCGTACACCTGTCCGATGCATCCTGAGGTGCTGGCGGATGAGCCCGGGAGCTGCCCGAAATGCGGCATGGCGCTGGAGCGGATTACCCCGGCTCCGGACGCCCGGACCGAGTGGACGTGCCCCATGCACCCGGAAATCTTGCGCGACGAGCCCGGCAGCTGCCCCATCTGCGGCATGGCGCTGGAACCGCGCACGCTCGCCGAACAGGAAAACCCGGAACTGAGAGACATGAGCCGGCGCTTCTGGATCAGCGCGGCGCTCACCCTGCCCCTGGCGGCGCTGGCGATGGGACATATGATTTCCGGCGAGGCACTGGGCCGGCTCATACCCGCTCAGCTCGGGCGCTGGCTGGAGATGCTGCTGGCTACGCCGGTGGTGCTCTACGGCGGCTGGCCGTTCTTCGTCAGGGGCTGGCAATCGGTCGTCAACCGCTCGCCGAACATGTTCACGCTCATCGCCCTGGGGGTGGGAGTGGCTTACGTCTACAGCCTGATCGCCACCCTTTTTCCGGGCATCTTTCCGCCCTCCTTCCGCGGCATGGGTGACCGGGTGGGCGTGTATTACGAAGCGGCCGCCGTGATCGTCACGCTCGTGCTGCTGGGGCAGGTGCTGGAGCTCAAGGCACGCGGTCGGACCGGCGCCGCCATCAGATCCCTGCTGGAGCTGGCGCCCACAACGGCGCGGCGCATCAGCGCCGGCGGAGCGGAACAGGACGTGCCGCTCGATCAGCTCCGGATCGGTGACCGGCTGAGGGTTCGGCCCGGCGAGAAAGTGCCCGTGGACGGCGTGGTGCTGGAGGGCAGCTCCTCGATCGACGAATCGATGATCACGGGCGAACCGATTCCGGTGGAGAAGACCGTGGCCGATCAGCTCATCGGCGCGACGGTCAACGGGACCGGCTCACTGGTCATGGAAGCGAGCCGGGTGGGCCCGGACACGCTGCTCGCCCGGATCGTGCAGATGGTGGCGGAGGCCTCGCGCAGCCGCGCTCCGATCCAGCGCCTGGCGGATGTGGTGGCGGCCTGGTTCGTGCCCGCCGTGATCGTCATCGCCCTCCTCGCTTTCATCGTCTGGGCTCTGCTCGGCCCGGCGCCCGCGATGGCCTATGCCGTCATCAACGCGGTGGCCGTGCTCATCATCGCCTGCCCTTGCGCCCTGGGACTGGCGACACCCATGTCCATCATGGTCGCGAGCGGCAAAGGGGCCGGCGCGGGAGTGCTGTTCAGGAACGCCGAGGCTCTCGAGACCTTTCGCAAGGTGGACACGCTCGTGGTGGACAAGACTGGCACGCTGACCCTGGGCAAGCCGAAGCTGCAGGCTGTGGTCGCGCAGCCGGGCTTCAGCGAGAGCACCATTCTGACGCTCGCGGCGGGCCTCGAGCGCGGCAGTGAGCATCCCCTGGCCGCAGCCATCGTCGAGGGTGCCGGAGCGCGCAACCTCGAGCTGCCTGAAGCGGAACAATTTCAGTCCATCACCGGCAAGGGCGTCAGGGGACGCGTGCAGGGGCATGATGTGGCCCTGGGCAACAGCGCAATGATGCAGTCGCTCGGACTCGATGCCGCTGAGCTGAGCGACCGGGCCGAAGTCCTGCGCGCTGAAGGGCAGACGGCGATGTTCGTGGCCGTCGACGGCCGCCCGGCCGGTCTCATCGGGGTCGCCGATCCCATCAAGGATACGACCGCCGAAGCGATTCGAGCCCTGCATGACGAGGGCCTGGAAATCGTCATGCTCACCGGCGACAGCCGCACCACCGCCCAGGCCGTGGCCAACCGGCTCGGGATCGATCGAGTCACCGCCGAGGTGCTCCCCGACCAGAAGGCGGAGGCGATCAGGCAACTGCAGGCGGAAGGCCGCTTCGTGGCCATGGCCGGCGACGGCATCAACGATGCCCCGGCCCTGGCGCAGGCGCAGATCGGCATCGCCATGGGCACCGGCACGGATGTCGCGATGGAGAGCGCGGGGGTGACTCTGGTGAAAGGCGATCTGCGGGGCATCATCCGCGCCCGTCGCTTGAGCCGGGCGACCGTCCGCAACATCCGCCAGAACCTCTTCTTCGCGTTCGCCTACAACGCGCTCGGGGTGCCGATCGCCGCCGGCGTGCTGTATCCGTTCTTCGGCATCCTGCTTTCGCCCGTCATCGCGGCGGCGGCAATGAGCCTGAGCTCGGTATCGGTGGTCGGCAATGCGCTGCGGCTCAAACGGGTTCGCATCTGACAACGCCGCGCGTGCGTCGGCTCTTGCCTTGGGCCGGCGCGGGTGGCCGAGTTTAATCGGGAGGGGAAGTCGCACCGCCGCGGGCATACCTGGAACGCATGCGAAGTGATAGAGTCGAAACTGCTCATGCGCTCAATCGCCGCTGTACTGATCCTGATCATCGCCCTGGCTCCGGCCCTCGAGGCCGTCGCCGGCGATTCTTTGCACGCAGGATGTGGCTCTGCTTCGTCCCCCGCCATCCAGGATACCGGCGGCGATATGCACGCCGCTCACGATTTGGCGACGCATGAACCCGCGGCTTCGCCGGATTTTCCAGACCAGTGCGGGTGCGGTTGCGACTGTGGGCCGGCGCATGGTTGCCTGATGGCATCCGCAGCCGCTCCTGCAACCGCCGGCACGGCGCTTCTGACCGCCGGCGAGCTTGCGCCGGCGAATGAATCCCAGCCGTTCGCCACCCGTAGCGACAGACCCCTCTACCGGCCTCCCATCCCGCAGCGCTGAAGACATTCGAGGCCATCCCGGATGGCCAGAACCGTGCGGGCGCCCTCCTGTGGCGCCGTAGTCTTCAGGAGCGGGAGATGTTGCTTTACACATTCATACCCCGGACCGTCGTCGGGCTCGCGGGCGCGGCGGCGCTCGCCGGCTGCGCGAGCATACCGGCCGATCTCGGCCGCGCGGAAACCGATGCCCTGGTCGCGGAGCGCGGCATCGACATCAGCGCGCGGCCGGATGAGGAGACACGTCAGCTCGTCGACGGGTTGCTCGCCGATCCCTTGTCGGCGGACGACGCGATTCGCATTGCTTTGCTGCAGAATCCGCGGCTGCGCGCTACCTACGCGCAGCTCGGTTTTGCCGCTGCCGACATCTACGAGGCAGGCCGGCTCAGCAATCCACGCTTCTCCGCCTCCTGGCTCGACTCGGACGAGTCGGGCGCAGCGGACCAGGTCACCTTCGGCATTGCGCAGAGCTTCACCGACCTGCTGCTGTTGCGCGCACGCAGCCGCCTCGCGCGCGGCGAGTT
>JACDCP010000027.1 GCA_013817465.1 Gammaproteobacteria bacterium
GAGCTGGAACGCGTCGCCGCCGCGAGTAAACTCTGGGACGGTGATGTCTGCGCCCTCCAGGTGACCGATGCCGATGCGCAGTCGGTGGAGCTGCGCGCGCTGGTCAGCGCGAGAAACTCGTCGGAGGTTTGGGATCTGCGCTGCGAGGTCCGGGAGAAGCTCATCACGTTCATCCAGCGCGAGTATCCCGATGCGCTGCCGCGTATGCGCACGAGCATCGATCGTCAACCGGAGGAAGAATAATGAGCTGCATTCGAGTTCGGCACCGCGGGGCCTGGCCGGTCGCAGCGGCGCTGGTGTTATTATCGGCTTGCGCCACCGCTCGCATGTACGAGGGCGAAGCACGGCTTTCGGAAGAAGTGGCCGTTATCCAGTCCGCCTCGCAACTGGGCGTCCTGTTCAGCCCCAACCCCGTTTATGTGAAGAGCATCGACGGCAGACAAGTTGCGGCCGGTGTCTCCGAGCTGGTCGTAGAGCCCGGCGAGCACATCCTCGTGGCGCGCTGTCGGGCGAATCTCATCTACGGCTCGACCCACACGGTCGAGCTGGTCGCGCAAGCTGGCGAGACCTACCGGCTGGAAAGCGCGCCGAACCCGACCACGCGCTGTTCGGTGCGCATAACAGAAGAATGACCGGAGCTTCGCTCGCAGCTCGTGGCTGTGTCACGCCTCTGGCGCCGCCCTTGCAACGATCAAAACCGGTTCCGCCGTCGAGGCTGTCGTCGCTCCACTGAACGAGCTATGCATGAAGCCATAGTCGCTACTGGGGATTGTGTCAACACTGCCGTGTCCGAGGTGTCTTCATGGAAATCCGTCCTGCCATAACCGCACCTGTGGCGCCGGAAGCGCGCATCGGCATCATATTCTTCGGCTGCCTGCTGGGAATCGCCCTGTATCTCGTGCAGCGCAACGTTGGCAACGACCTGGACTACATCGTTTATGAGATCTGGATCGTACCGGTGCTCGGTTTCTTCGGCCTGCTGATGTTTTTGATCACTGATCTCAGGGACTGGCGGCCGTGGCTTGCGACGCTCGGTTATGGTGCGCTGGTGTTTGCATTGACGCTCTATGTCAGCGCCCAATGCGGTCTGCCTGCCGAAAGCCGCTGTTCTGTTATCGGCTTTCCCGGCTTTCTGCCCAGCCAGTTCATCGCCTGGTTCATCCTGCTGTTCTTTCTGCAGTCGCGCTTCGATCCGGCGCAGCCCGGCTGGACATATGGCGCGTTCCTTCACAATTCCTGGCACAACTTTCTGACTAGCAGCGCCGGGTCGTGTGGCGCCGGCATATCGGAGACTTCCCCCTCGTTATCGGCCGTCGCAAGCTGCTCGGGCATATCGAGGTCGTACCCGCGGGCATCGGAGTCCCGCCAGGCCTTGAAGTTCTGCTGCGGAGCGAAGTCCGTCCCGGCGGCGCGGATTGCCTTTCCAGAACTTACGTTTGCCTGTTGCTGGAAGCCGACCTCTCTTCAGAGGTGCAGCCGGAGTTCGTGTTGTTCGTCTTTCATACCCAGTATCCCGGCATAGAGTATGCGCCGCGAGCCGAAACGGGCCTTGCGTATAACGTGGTGTTCCGTCGGGACGATGGCAAATGGCAGAAATCGGGGCACTTGTTCGTCTCGTCCGGAGTCCGCTATGGCGAGATCGCGCCGGTCCTGAAAAGCGGGGATTACGCGTTTCCGCCCGCGGTGAGGCGGGATCTCCGGATCGGCGACAAAAAGTGGATATGGGTCGAGCAGGAGTGACCGTTGACGAACTCGACACCGCCGCTCACTCCGCCACCGCCGGTTTTGTCGGCATCGGCGCCGGGATTCGCCTGCTCGGCATTCGTGAGCCCGTTCTGTCAGGGCAATGTGCACACCGCCCCGGTATCGAGATCGAGCGTGCCCGTGGACAGCGCGGCGCGATTGGCACCGAGGTACACCGGCAGATTGGGCGCCAGCGGTGTGAAGCACGCTCCCGCCGGAGGTTCGAAGTCGATGCCGTCGATGGCTTTCTCGGTGACCTTCATCACATAACTGAGCTCGTCTGGGTTCGAAGTATCGAGCACATCGTTGCTCTCGATACTCACCGGCACCAGTGAGAGCAGTCCACCGGCTGCGTCGATCCGGGCCTGGTAGTTGATGCGGGGTCGGCGTGGTGCCGCCGGTCACTCTCAAGTGCCATTCATTGCCGCCATTGCAATTCTTCCAGAGGAACGTCGCGCGCTCGGTGTTCTTGTTGAAGCCGGGTTGGCCGCAGGCATCCGGGTGATCCGCTGAGTCGTCGTCCGCATCCAATGGATTTGTGCCGTTGGTCACCTCGTCACCGTCGTTCACGCCGCCGCCGTCGGTGTCGGGATTGTTCGGATCGGTGCCGAGATTCGCTTCCTCGGCGTCGGTGAGGCCGTCTTCGTCGCTGTCCGCGGACGGAGTGCAGGCAGCCCCGGTGTCGAGGCTGAGCGTGGCTGAGGTGAGCGCCGTGCGCGTGGCGCCGAGATACACCGGCAAAGCGGGCGCCAGCGGCGTGAAGCAGGCTCCCGCCGGCAGCCCGAAATCGATGCCGTCCTGGGCTTGTCGGGTGACCCGCATCAGATAGCTGAATCGATCAGGGTCGGTGTTGTCCAGCTCGTCGTTGCTTTCGATGCTCACCGGTAACAAAAACAGCAGCATGCACAGTGGCTTTCCCCGGCCGGAGCCCGGATTAACCCGGGCAACTGCTTTTTTATCCCTGTCGGCGCCGCAAGATTATGCACCTGTCCGCGGTAAAAGGTAGTCCTATACCGCATGCCTCGTCTTCCCCCTGCCGGACGGAAGATTGAAGACGCTCCAGGTGCGTAAAAAGCTCCAAAGCTACATCTGGTCGCGATCAACACCAACTCGGGGCAGCTCGTGGATTCGGCGCACCCGCGACGTGGACGGTGATACGGATCGTGGCTAGTGTGCTGTCCCGGAAATAAATGTGCAAAGTCGTTCGATTTTCGCGAGGATCGATTGTGCGGTAGCGGTCCAGACGAAGGGGCGACTGTTGGAATTGTAATGTTCGACGAAGTGGCGAATCTTTTCGATCAGTTCTTTGACGCTGGAGAACGTGCCGCGTCGGATAGCCTGCTGGGTAATCAGACTGAACCAACGTTCGACTTGGTTGAGCCACGAAGCGTAGGTGGGTGTGTAGTGGACGTGAAAACGCGGGCGTTTGGCGAGCCACGCTTTGACCTTGGCATGCTTGTGGGTGGCGTAGTTGTCGATGACGAGATGCACATCCAGTTCGGCAGGCACGTTACGCTCTACGTGGCGTAAAAAGGCGAGAAACTCCTGATGGCGGTGACGCGGCTTGCATTGGCTGATGATGTTGCCGTTGGCGACATCCAGGGCAGCGAACAGAGTGGTGGTGCCATGACGCACGTAGTCGTGGGTGACGCCCTCGACATAGCCGAGGCCCATAGGCAACAACGGCTGCGTGCGTTGCAGTGCCTGCACTTGAGTCTTCTCATCGACGCATAACACCAAGGCATTGTCCGGTGGGTTCAGGTACAGGCCGACGATATCGCGCACCTTTTCGACGAAGAATGGATCGTTGGAGATTTTGAACTGCTTTTGTCGATGTGGCTGAACGCCAAACAGATTGAACCAGCGCGCCACGGTACTCTTCGAGATGCCGGTGTGCGCGGCCATGCTGCGCACGCTCCAGTGCGTGCCCGCGGCTGGACGGCTCTGCAAGACACTGTTGATCACCTCGGCGACTCGTTCATCATCGAAGCTGCGCGGCCTGCCGGCGCGTAACTCATCATGCAGGCCTTCGATACCATGTTGAAGATAACGCTTGCGCCAGTTACTGACGGTAGCCTTGTTCAAGCGCATACGTTTGGCTATCGCAGTGTTGGTCTCACCTTGCGCACTGGCCAATACGATCTGTGCACGTTGTACCAGCGCATGGGGCAATGCACGCGAAGTCGCCAAGCTCTTCAGCTGGATGCGCTCGTCGTCGGACAGCACCAATTGAACGGTCGGGCGTCCTGTCGGCATGGCATATCCTCCCATAGAACAGAAGGATATATTATGCCACTTACTTATGGGACACTACACTAGGAGCCCGCAAGACAATGCCGATAACGCTGGCCTTCCCGGGTCAACTCGCCCGCAGGCGCCACTGCGCCGGGTGGCTGACCCCGCTCGCGGCCGGCGGCAGTAGATCGACTTTCTCCAGCAGCTCGCGCGCCGCTGCCTGCGTCTGTTTGCGCAATGATTTCGCGCGCGAGAGAGCGAAGCAGAGGGTCGTGCAGTCGTTGTGGTTATAGCAAAGCTCGAGCGCGTCGATCATGATCTCGATGGCGTCGAGGCCGCTCAGCCCGTTGCCGTTTTCTCGCGGGCCGATGCGCTGGATGGTGTGTTCCCGGATCGCTGCGACGAGCGTCTCGGGCTCGGGTCGATCCGGCGCACTCAGAATGTCCATGACGCCCCGGTCGAATTTTTTTTCGAGATCCCTGAAGATCGAGCCGAGAATGTCCTGTCGGTCGCGCATGACTGCCGTTCCTCCGCTTGCGTTTTGACGGCTCGCCAAGGGGGAACGCATGTGCTATCCGGGAGGTTGACCGCGGCAGTCCGGCACTCTGTCGCGGACTGCCTGCCTGGCCGGCAGGATTCGGCAACCCCGCTGTCTTAGGACGACATCCCTTAGACCGGTAGTTTTGCGCCCCCACCTTTCGGTGAGTTTGCCTTTATCGTGAGGAACGGATCATGAACAGCCGGTATCGAGGTGTCAATTGTCGCTGTGCGCAGACAAGTCGGATTCTGGAAATCCACTGACAAGCGGGCGCAATGCCTAATGCCTGAAAAAACAGGTCAGCGCTATACTGCGCGTGTGATGGAATCCTGCACGACCGGGGGAAGCTGCACGATTGCGAACCATGCTGCCGGATACAGATAGTCTTCACCGCTTTCATCAATAACGCGGATGTCTCCGTTTTGCGCCGCAACGACGTCAGGGACGACGCGATAAATTTTGTGCAACTCGAGCGACGCCGGGTAGTCAGCATTGCTGATGCATACTGCAAACCGACATGTTTCGTCTTTCTCTCGTTTCATAGGTCAGTCCAGAAAGCGTTTGCGCTTCAGTTCTTTCTTTCCGACGCCGTGGGCCTCATACCAATGCAGTTCTGCCAATCTGATTTGTCCGCTGGGCAGTCGGATCCGGGCAACACCCTTGAGCTTCCGCCAGAGCCTGCCTCCATAATACTTGCGAAGCCTCGCAATGTCCCGAATCCCGGAACTCCTTGCGATGATTTCGATACTGGATATTTCGCCGACGATCTCAAAGTGCATATCGGATGCGTTTCTTTGTGCACAGTCCAGGCGATCGTTAAAGCCGCTCGATGAAGTAATAGTATGGTTTGGGGATTCGATAATAGTCCCGCCCCGTTTCCGTGCGGTCTGGGCCGTTATTGGTTCCAGCAAGCGGCTGCGGATCGCCTACTATCCAGAGAGAAAATGCAAATCGGGGAGTAGTCATGGACGAAGCACGCGCGCTCGAAGTCATCCGTCCGCTCAGCGAGGGTATTGATCCGGGTACAGGTGAGGTTCTCCCGGATGCTCATATCATTCAGAAGCCGGATGTGATCCGGGCGTTGCACGACGCGGTGGCCGCGCTGGAGATGAGCCGCGAACGCAAGCGGCGGCAGCACGATCTGCCCGGCAAGGCCGGCGCCCCATGGTCCGAGACGGAGGACGAGCAGCTCGGCGCCGGTTTCGACGGCGGAGCGTCTGTTGCAGAACTTGCGAAAATGCACGAGCGGACACGTTCCGCCATTCACTCCCGGCTCGTGAAGCTCGGCAAACTGGACGCGGCGGGCACCCCGGCACGGCAGTAAGCAGGGGCACTCACCCTGCGTCGACATGCTCCCCTTGACGGGCGCTTATTGTCAGGCTGTTATCATGCCGGACAATGGGAGCGCGCGCCGTAGCACTGATCGTCGGCCTGGTGCCGATGATCGCCGTGAACGTGTCCTACTGGCTTGCCTCCGCTGCGGGTACCGTCCCCACCTGCATGCCCTATCTCGACGGCTGCACGTCGATCAGCGCGAC
The DNA here is from genome assembly GCA_013817465.1 of Gammaproteobacteria bacterium. Classification (GTDB taxonomy): domain Bacteria; phylum Pseudomonadota; class Gammaproteobacteria; order Steroidobacterales; family JACDCP01; genus JACDCP01. The sequence continues at coordinate 6,055 of JACDCP010000027.1, forward strand.
GGGCAGGCAGCCGCCATCGAGCTTCGTGTTTCGCGCGACCATGTTGCCGGCCGCAGTGCTGATCATCGTCTATTGGAAACTATGCGCCGGGTGGCTCGAAACCTTGGGCGCGGCCGGCCGTGCTCGCGCGCATATCCTCTCCATCGTGGGCGGCATCGGGGGGTTGTTCCTGATCCTTTACGTGACCTTTCTCGGTTCCGAAGGCGACTTCTACGATCTGATGCGCCGCTACGGGGTGACAGTATTCTTCGGCTTCAACTATCTGGCCCAGCTGATGCTTGCAGAGCGCATGTTGCACTTTACGGGCAGAACCGCGTCGCCGGTCGCGCTAAGGAGGGTCGGGCAGGTCAAGCTCGGCATCTGCATCGTGCTGCTGGCGATCGGGGTAGCGAGCATTCCGGTCATGAACTTCGGCGCGAACAAGGACCGCATCCAGAACGTCATGGAGTGGAATTTCGCGCTGCTGATGTTCGCTAACTTCGCCCTGACCTGGTTCGCCTGGCGGGCGACGGATTTTCAGTTACGCGTGACGGCGCGCAGCCTCAGCGGGTAGACGAGACCGGGTCCAGAAGAGCCTCGACCGTCCGGCTTCTGCTCATCCGACCCGACCGGCGGTGCGACCGGCTCGCGGACTCGTTGGCGCCACTCAGCCTGACACACTTCGCCCGGCTGGAGCAGATCGATTCCCGGCAGGGGTTCGCCTGCAGATCCCGGCGTCACCAAGCGCAGTGCTTTTGCCCGTTCCAGGGCAAAGCGGAAGGTGGCGCAATCACGGTGGTAATAGCAGAGCTCCAGCGCATCGATGATGACGTCGATGGCGTCGCTGCGACTCGTGTCGCCATTCGGTATGCGCCGGAGCGTGTGCTCCTGGATGGCCGTGACCAGCGCTGCGGGGTCCGGGCGGTCTCTCGCGCAAAGTATGTCGATGACGCCGCGTTCGAATTTCTTCTCGAGGTCACCGAAGATTGCGCCCAGTATTTCCTGCCGGTTGCGCATTACGTTCACTCCCTTGCCTGTCTTCCTGAGGAGGGGAACGCTCCTGCGTGCGAGGCTGACGCCTGCTCGGCAAGCACACCGGACAACCTCACTGTCCCCGCTATCAGTGAGTTTGCCTTCGTCGGTATGAACGGATCATGAACAGGCCGCGTTCGGCCGTCAAACGTCGCAAATTGCCGACAGTCGGGTCCGGATCGGCGCTCGCGCCGGTCCTTAATTCCCGCTAACCTGTGCGCCGGTCCGTTTCCGCAAAGCCTTGCATGCCAGTTGAAATCCGCCGCCGCCGGATGGCGCTCCTGTTCGCGCTATCGATACCGGTGTACCCGTTCTGCGCGGATGCCGACGCCGATGCCGAGGCCCGGGACTACCGATTTTCCGACGCCCATCTGCATTTCGTCGACTATTTCCAGGCCTCGGACGGCCCGGCTGCGCTCATCGCGGCGATGGACGCCGCGCAGGTCGACCATGCCATGTTGACCGGCATGTCGGTCGTCAAAAAGTGGGCGGAAAGCGAGCCGCAGAGGCCTGAGTTCGTGTTCGGCGACGATGCGGCCGTGTACTGGTACAGCCTCACCGACGTCATCGTCGCGCGCGGCGTGCTGAGCCTGCCCGCCGCGCAACGAGCCCGTTTGCACCCCTTCATCTGCGGGTTCAACCCCACCGACAAGAATGCCGTCGATCATGTGCGGCGCCTGCTCGAGTGGTACCCCGGCCTGTGGCAGGGGATAGGCGAGATCACCACTCGCCACGACGATCTAACGGCCCTGACGGACGGCGAGCCGGCCCGCGCGAATCATCCGGCGCTCGATCCCGTTTACGCGCTGGCCGCGGAGCACGAGCTGCCGGTGCTCATTCACAGCAATATCACATCGGTGCGCATGAAAGAACCGCTGTACCTCGAGGAATTCGAGGAAGCGATCGCAAAGCACCCGCGCACCAGATTTATCTGGGCGCATGCCGGCACGAGCGCCGCGATCAATCGCCGCATCGACCTCGAGTTCCTCGACGACGAGATCGAACGGCTTCTCCAGGCCTATCCGAACCTCTGGATAGACCTTTCATGGACGGTTCTCGATGAGTATCTGCTGGAGAGCGGGGACGACGTCAATTCGCACTGGCTGCGCATCATCGAGCGCCATCCGGATCGTTTCATGCTCGGCTCCGACCTCATCGGCAGCTTCGACAAGCTCAGCGAGAAGCTCACCGCTTACGAGGGTCTGCTCGATGCATTGAGCCCGCAAGACGCGAAGCGCGTCGCCCGTGACAATTTTCTGAGCGTGCTTCCGCCGTCCGCCCGGGCGAAATAAAAAAGGGGACATTCCTGATTCTTTTTGAAATCAGGAATGTCCCCATTTACGTGAGCGGCCAGATGAAGGGGATGATCAGCACCGTGGTCACGCCGAGCAGCAGGTTGAGCGGCAGGCCGAAGCGTGTGTAATCGGCGAACCGGTAGCCGCCGGGACCCATGACCATCAGGTTGGTCTGGTAGCCGATCGGCGTAGCAAAGCATGCCGAAGCCGCCATTGTGACCGCGATCGCGAACGGAATGAGGTTGAGTCCAAGCTGAGCCGTGCTCGCCAGCATGATCGGGTACATGAGCACGGCGGTGGCGTTGTTCGACATCATTTCCGTCAGGAGCATCGTGACGGCATAGACAGCGGCGAGCAGCATCCAGGGATGATCGCCGGCCAGGCCGAGGAACGCGTGAGCGATCACGACGCCGGCGCCCGAGCTCTCCATCGCCTTGCCGATGCCGATGGCGGCGGCGATGACCACGACGACCTGCAGATCGATGCTGTTGCGCGCCACGTTGACCGACAGGCAGCGCGTCACGAGCATGGCCCCCGCGCCGATCAGCGTGGCAGTCAGTATTTCGAGCCAGCCCATCGCCGCGGTGACGACGATGCCCACCAGGATTGCCCAAGCCACGAAAGCGCGGCGGTGGTTGGGCGGCGCGGCGCCGGAAATCGGCCTGAGCAGAAGGAAATCGCGCGAATTGCGCTGCTGCTCGGCGAACGACTCGTCGGTCTCCAGCAACAGAGTGTCGCCGCCCTCGATGTCGATGTCGCCGATCTTGCGGGCGATGCGCCGGCCGCCGCGCGCAACGGCGATGACGACTGCCCCATAGCGTGAGCGGAAGCGGCTTTCGCGCACATTGTGACCCGCCACGGGTGAGCTCGGCGAAACGACCGCCTCAATGAACCGGCGGTTCGGGCGCGGCGAGTCCAGCTTGAAGATCTGGTTGGTGGCCGGGGTCAGGCCGCGGATTTTCTGCAGGTCGATAACGGAATCGGTGATGCCGGCGAACACGAGATGATCCTCGGCCTCGAGCACTTCCTGGGGCGAGACGGCCGGGATCAATCGACCGCGCCGCTCGATCTCGATCAGGAACAGCCCCGGGAGGTGGCGCAGCCCTGCCTTCTCGACTGTCTTGCCGGCCAGCGGGCTGTCGGCCTCGACTCGCATCTCCACGGTATATTCACGCGCGTTTTTCAAGCGCTCCAGCGGGGCGAGCCGCGTCGGCAGCAACCGCCCGCTGAAGATCAGCACGTACAGGAAACCAACGACGGCGCAGGGAACACCCACCCAGGCCAGCTCGAAGAACCCCAGACCGCGCTGGCCGGGCGTGTCGAGCAGCAGGCCATTGATAATAAGGTTGGTGCTGGTGCCGATCAGTGTGCAGGTGCCGCCGAAGATTGCCGCGTAGCTCAGCGGAATCATGAATTTCGACGGAGAGAAACGATGCTTGCGCGCCCAGTCCAGCACGGCCGGGATGAAGCTTGCGACGACCGGCGTGTTGTTCACGAATGCGCTCATTGTCATCACCGGCAGCATGATGCGCGTCAGGGCGCCGGGCAGCGATTTGGAATGCCCGAACACGTGATCGACGAGCTGGTGCAGCGCGCCGGACTCCCGCAGGCCCGCGGCGATGACGTACATCACGGCCACCGTTAGCATGCCTTCGTTCGAAAAACCCGCGAGTGCCTCAGTGGGCGAGACCACGCCTGCCGTGAGCAGAACGACGAGCCCCGCCGTCAGCAGCATGTCGGGCGCAATGCGCGTGAACAGCAAGCCGGCTGTGGCGCCGGCGAGCACGCTCAGGGTCAGCCAGGCGTCAGGCGACATGACAGCTTCCTTATGCCGGCGCGTGCGACGCGCGGGTAGCCAACCGCGGGCTCCGGGCGCGAGCCCGGCGCGATGTTGTGACGTTTCATGTTCGGATGCCGCTTCCCTCAGGACTGAGCGGGCGCATTCTATACGCGATAGCGTTCGAGTGCTGCTTTGCGCTCCAGGGCAGCATTGTATGGGCATGGGCTCACCGGGAGTCGCCGGATCCGAACGCGGGAACCGCGAAGCGCAAACCCGCGAAGTTCGCGGCGGCCGCGTCCTCATCCACGCGGAGTCCCCTGTCATCGAGGAACTCGTAGTGGCGACCGAACTCGCGCCCGGCAAAGATCTGCATCGACAAGCTGTTCAGAAGGCGCAGCTCGCCGCCTGCGGTCGCGCGCCAGGCGCGGGTCTCGAAGTCGAAGCGGCGGGCGGCGGCTTCATTGAAGGCATGCCAGCGATGGCCGGCGGGCGCCAGGAAGGCGAACCAGCGCAGCCGGGCGTTCTGTGTAAAAGCGATCTCCGGGTCTGGTGCGATCAGCCGTAGCGTCCAGCGCTCCGACGCCCGGACAATTGCGCCACCCGTCGGATACAGCATCGGGCGTCCGAAGCGGCGGTCGAAGCTGAGTCCTGCGGTCCAGGATAGCGTCGGCGAGCTGCGCTGAACGACGGCGAAGTGCGCTGCGACGTCCAGATCATCGTTCGCGTATTCGCCGGGATCCTTGAATCGGTTCGAGGAACTCGCGATACCGGGCGCGATAGTCGCAATCACCGTACGGTTGTCCGACGTGCGACGCCAGTTTACCGGCACTCTCAGCCAGTGCAGATCCCAGTCGCGTGATTGCAGCGCTTCAAACTCGTAGCGCGTGTAGCGATAATCGAGACCGGCCGACAATGTCCCGGCGCCGAATGCCACGTCGCCGAAGCCGGCCAGGAGATCATACTCCCGCGTGCGGATGCGCTGCCCGAGCCCCGGGCCGAAGGCTTCAGGCTGAGCGAGCGCATAGGTCGCGCGCAAAAAGGGCCCCGAAGGCGAATATTCCGCATGGACCGGTGGACAGGTTGCGAGCAGCAACGTGAGGAGGATCGTCCCGCCCGTCCGGCCCGAGCGATGCGTCGACATGATTGCGTCCGTCTTCCCTGGCCGTAAGATGAGTGCGTCCGCGACCGATGATAGCGCAGAGATCGTATGCTTCGTGGCGATTGGCAGGGGGCATGCCGACGGTTAACATGGGTTTTTCCCATCCGGCCTGTGCTCATGAAAACCGCTCCAGCCTTCGCCTCTGTATGCCTCGGCCTGGTCGCCGCATGTACAGGCCCCTCTTCGCCGGAACCTTCCGGGCAGGCGGCGCAGCCGGCTGCCACGAAAGATGCCGAGGAGGCGCGAGAGGACATGGCGATCGGAGGATATGAGCTGAAGAAGCGCATGGAGGCCGGTCTCGAAGAACCGTCACAGAACGCGAGGGCCGATCTGGGGCAGCGGCTCTCCGTGGATGCCGATAGCATCGACGTCGTGCAGGCGGAGGCCGTCATGTGGCGGAATTCCGGCCTCGGCTGTCCTGAGCCCGACATGCGGTATAAGGACGTGCTGACGCCGGGTGTGCTGATCCGGCTGCGAAGCGGCGGCCAGGTGTACGAATATCACGGCGGTCGAGGCTCGACGCCGTTTCTCTGTGAATCCGCCGAACGCATTCAGGAGCCGCTGCCGCGCGGCAGCTACGATGACGGCACGTGATAGAGCCGACTCAAACTACAGGCCCAGTACCAGTCGCAGCCCTTCGTCAATCTCATGCATTTTGTTTTGCGGAAGGCGGCCCACTCGCTGTGTGAGCACCCTCTTGTCCAGCGTGATCAGTTGCGAAACATTCGCGACAGAGTCGCGGCCAAGGGCGGTTGCTTTTTTGGAAAGCTGCACATTTCCAGGGGCCGATGCCAGGCGGCGATTTGAAGTCACGACCATGCAAATGACAGTTCGGATGGCGCTTTCGTTGAACTCGTTGGTTTGTACGATAAGCACCGGTCGTCGAAATCCCGGTCCCGATCCGATCGGGTCCGGCAAAGTCGCCCAGTACACCTCGCCGCGTCGCACTTACCAGTCGTCCTTCTGCAGCGACGCCGTCTGGAGAGTCGCGAGGACCGGATCGAGGGCGGACACTTCAGGATCTGCTTCGTAAATAGCGTCAAGGCGCTCCCTGACTCCAGCAGCCCGATTTTGCGCGACATATTTCGCGACCGCCGTTGCGTACAGTTCGCTGCGTGATACGCCAAGGCGTCGCGCCAGCCTGTCGGCTGCTGCAAAAACGTCATCCGGCACTGAAATGGCGGTTTTCACCGGAATAGTATAACCACGGTCATACCCGCTGTCAGCCGTCCTGTGATGCCGACTGGCGCATGCGCCGAAGGGCGTACTCGTCATACCTCTTGTCGTCGACCGGCAGCGGTTTTCTATCTTCCGCGTAAAGGACGAATAACAATCGATACAACAGGATCAGCGCAGCGTCGCGCAGCGCCTCGAGATATTGCTCGTCGTCGAGCCGACCTGGCGGATCACCCTTCGCCAGCTCATTCAGCAACGCGGGAAACATTTCACCGAAGACGCGCGCGCCCAGGTCTTCGGAGACCTTGCGCTCCCACAGATGGCTTTCTGTACGAGCCCGTTACAAAAGTATGTGCTTCACTTGCCAGCCAGCGCGTAAAGCAGATCGACGTAGGCCTTTTCGAGCTCGGCGAGACCGGCGATCTTCGAGCCTTCCTTCGGGTAAATGAGCATGTATTCGTCCGGCGCGTGGGCGCCTGAGCCGTGGCCCAGGCCCGTGAACACCAGCGGCAGTTCGAGCCGCTCGGTGAACTGATGGAACGGCGCGCTGCCCGCGATGCGCGGGCTCACCGAAGGCGGCTCGGCGTACTTGTTGATGACGCTGATCGCCGCCTGCACGAGCGGCGCTTCGACGGAAGTCTGCGCTGCCGGGTAGCCAGACATCTCGCGGATCACGATGTCCTCGAAGCCGTTGTCGTGGAGAAATTCGCGGATCAGGCGCATGGCGTTGTCGGGGTCCATGTCCGGCGGCAGCCGCGAATCGACTTTCGCCGTGGCCTTGTGCGGCAGGATCGTCTTGCCGCCTTGGCCGGTATAGCCGCCCCAGAGCCCGTCGATGTTGAGCGTCGGCGTGTAGAGGTAACGCAGGATGGCATCGCGGCCTTCGAGGCCGTCGGAGCGCGTACGTCGTCGTAATAGCCCGGGATCAGGATCGTGTTGCCGTCTCGAGAGGTCATGGAGCCGAGCGCGTGCACCAGCCGCCACACCGGCGAATCGACCAGCGCCTTCAGGGACCCGTGGATCTCGTGCGCTGTCGGCCCGCCCTGGGGTCCGCCGGTCGATTCCATCTCGAAGTAGACGATGCCTTTGACGCCAAGCGCCATGTTGGTTTTGCCTTCCGGCGTCTGCGAGTTGAAAGGGAAGAACACCCCGTCGGCTGTACGTAACCTTTGCTCGTAATGATCGACGATCTGCGGGTAATTGGGGGAGCCGAGCTCTTCCTCGCCTTCGGCCGTGACCATGAGATTCACCGGTAGAGTGCCGGTCACCGCGATGATGGCCTCGATCGCGTTGAGAAGCGCCCGTTCGGGTCCTTTCTGGTTCGTCGCGCCGCGAGCCATGAGCGCTGTGCCATGATCGGTCTCGATCAGATTGCCGGCGAAGGGCGGAGTGCGCCAGTCCTTCTCCTCGACCGGCTGCACGTCATACATCATGTACAGCATGAGCGTCTTGTCCACGCCGGCGTCGTAGTAGCCCCATACACCCGGATGCCCCTCCGTGGGCACGAGCTCCGCTTCGGTGAAACCGAGTATTGCGAGATCTCCCCGCACCATCTCCGCCATCTCACGGATGCCATCGTTCTGCGCGCTGATCGATCGCTGGCGCACCCAGCGTTGCAGCGCCGCAACGTGCTGCTCCAGATGGCCGTCAATGTGTGCATATATGTCCTCATGCGCGCCCGGATAGGCCGGCACGGCGGCCGCATCGAACTTCTCATCGGTGATGAACTCGAATGCGGGTGATTCGACCGGTGCAGCGCCGAGGGCTGCCGGCGTCATCAGCGCAGCGAAAGCGGCAATCGGAAAAGAACTCTGCTGCATGATGTTCTCCCTTTTTTTTCCGGGGCGGCTCAAACCCCAAAGCTGCTAGAATCGTCGAACAAAAGTCGGGCTTGCTCTTCATACCAGTCCGGTTGAATCCATTCAAGCACATGCAATCCCTGCTTCACGAACTGAGAAGACGCAAGGTTTTCCGCGTGGCCGCGAGCTACGGCGTCATCGCGTGGCTCGTCGTGGAGATCAGCTCCGTCGTCCTGCCGACGTTCAACGCGCCGGTCTGGCCGCTGCAGGCGATCACGCTGCTGGCGATTCTCGGTTTCCCGCTGACGGTGGTGCTGGCCTGGGCATTCGAATGGACGCCGGAGGGCATCAAGCGCGACCATGAGGTAGCAGGCGAGGTTCCTGTCCGGCCCGGCCGGCATGTCAACTTCGCGGTCATCGGCGTACTCGCGACCGCCCTCGCCGCATCCCTCGCGCTACACTTCCTGGATTTTGGTACAGACGCTGGCCCCGAGGCGATGTCGGCCGCAAGGGGCAAGTCCATCGCGGTGCTGCCGTTTTCTGCGAGTAGCCTCCGTGCCGAGACGCCGTCGTTTCTGGCGGATGGCATCCATGACGACCTGTTGACCCTGCTCTCGCGCATCGACTCCCTGAAGGTCATTTCACGCACCTCGGTCGGCGAGTATCGCGACACCGACAAGAACATTCGCACGATCGGCAAAGAGCTCGGCGTCGCCACGGTGCTCGAGGGAAACGTGCAGCAGGCCGGCGACAATGTGCGCATCAATGTGCAGCTCATCGACGCCGCAACGGATGCGCATCTCTGGGCGAAACAGTATGACCGCCAGCTCACGGCGTCGAACATTTTTGCCATTCAGAGCGAGATCGCCGGCCAGATCGCCAATGAGCTCGAGACCACTCTGTCGCCGGAGGAGCAGGCCCGGCTCGCGGACGCGCCCACCGAGAACCTTGCTGCCTACACCGAGTACACGGTGGGCAGGCAGGCCATGGAGTCGCGCACGAGCACCGGGCTCGCTCGTGCTGTCGAGCATTTCCAGAGGGCGATCGAGCTGGATCCGAATTACGCGCTCGCGCACGTCGCGCTGGCGGACTCCTGGAACCTGCTGAACGATTACGGCAATCTCGGCCTCGACGAAATGCTCGAGCTCGCGGTGCCCCAGGTCGCCGAGGCGATGAAGATCGACGAGCGCCTTGCCGGAGCTTTCACTTCGCTCGCCAACCTGCGCGCAAAGCAGGGTGACTTCGAGTGGGCCGACGCCGTCTACCAGCGCGCGCTCGAGCTCAATCCGAATTACACGACGACGTATCTCTGGTACGGAGGACTGCTGCGCGAGGAGCTCGGCCGGCCGGAGGAAGCCCTGGCGCTGCACGAGAAAGGCCTGGAGCTCGATCCGCGCTCGCCGTTGATGAAGGTGAATTATGCCCTGGACCTGATTGCGCTCGGCCGCTTCGACGAGGCACGCGCTGCGCTGGAGGAGGCCATCGAGCTCGATCCGCGACATCCGAGCCCTTATACCGTCATCGCGAATCTCAACCAGGTCTGGCTCGCTGAACCGGCCGAGGCGGTGAAATGGGCTAGGAAGGCGATTGAAATCGATCCCGACAGCCCGGTCGTGGCTGCTTTGCTTGCCTCGATCTATCTGGATATCGGTGACCTCGGCGCGGCGCGCCATTGGGTCGAGCGCGCGCTGTCGAACGGGCCCGAGAATGGCGCGGCGCGCTTCGCGCAAATGATGCTGCATATTTTTGAACGGGACGAAGCCGCGGCGGAGGAATCCGCGCGCTGGTTGTTGCAGCTCGATTCGCAGAAACCACTCGCGCTATGGGTGATGCGAAACGCGGATCTCGCGAACGATCGCGCGGCCGATGCGCGCCAGCGCTACGCGCAGGCGTATCCGCGCCTGTTCGCAGACGAGCCCGAAGTCGACGCCATCAATCTTGCCGCGGCAATCGATGTGGCATTGGTATTGCAGCGAACAGGGGAGCGGGAACGTGCGCAGCGCCTGCTGCAGCAGGCGCTGCGGCAGGTCGAGGCGACGCCGGCTATACACATGTACGGCCCTGCCATTTACGACGCGCGTATCTATGCGCTGCAGGGCAGAACATCAGAATCGCTCGACGCCTTGCAGGCGGCATTTGCGGCGGGCTGGCGCTCCGACTGGTGGCTGGCGGAAATCGACCCCGCCTCCGCATCGCTGCATGACG
>JACDCP010000232.1 GCA_013817465.1 Gammaproteobacteria bacterium
TCGCACGCGCCCTGCACGCGGCCGGCGCCGTCGTCATCGTGCACTATCATGCGTCGAGGCGGGATGCAGAAACCCTGTGCGCAGAGCTCAACAGGATGCGGCCGGAGTCCGCGCACGCTATCGGCCTGGATCTGCTCGACACCGCGCGGCTGCCGCTGCTGATCGACAGCGTGCTCGACCGCACGGGCAGGCTCGATATCCTGGTCAACAATGCGTCGAGCTTCTATCCGACACTGGTCGGCGCGATCGATGAAGCGCAGTGGACCGATCTCGTCGGCACGAATCTCAAAGCGCCGTTGTTCCTGTCGCAGGCGGCGGTACCGTCTCTCCGGATGCATGGCGGCGCCATCATCAATCTCATCGACATTCATGCGCGCCGCCCGTTGCGCGCGCACCCCGTATACTGCACCGCCAAAGCCGGCCTGGCGATGCTGACCCGCTCGCTGGCGCGCGAGCTCGGTCCCGACGTGCGGGTGAACGGCATTGCACCCGGCAGCATCCTCTGGCCCGAGGCCGGCCTCGACGAAAGTGTCGCATCACAGATCGTCCGCGAAACGGCGCTCAGGCGGCAAGGCACGGTCGAGGATATCGGCGACTGCGCCGTGTATCTCGCGCGGGATGCGGTCTATGTGACGGGCGAAATCATCACTGTCGACGGCGGCCGCAGCCTCGGCTGGTGAGCTCGGCCGGGCTAAGGAGAGTCGTCCTCGAGCGCCTCGCTGATCTCGTCGAGCACGCTTTCGGTATCCTCGAACACGCGCGTGAAGTCGAGCTTGCGCACCGTGAAACCGCGCGACTTGATGAATGCAGCGCGTTGCATGACGTCCGCCTCGCCCGCATCGATCACCAGGCAGAGCCGTCGTTCCAGGCAGGCAAAATCCGCCACCTCGCGGCCGATCGCATGGCGCCGCCGGAACACGCAGTCGGCAAGCTGGCGCCCGCGCAGATAGAACCAGAGCAGATCCTCGGCATCGCGGGCAAGGCGTCCCGGCTCCAGCACCTCGCCGGCCACGTGACCTCCCATCGGCCTCTCCCCACCCTGACAGGCTGTCGAAAAACGGTGTTTTTGAGCAAGCTTGCTAAGTAACCGGCTCAAAAAAAAACTTAGCGCGGGGCGACGGCGCGGCGAAAGTTCAATTACTGGGCGCCTGCCGCAGTTTCAGAAATCGGCCGCCGTCAGTGGGCGTTGATGAGCAGTCGCCAGAGATTTTGCGTGCGGCTGATGTCCGAACGCTGCCCTGATGCCGTCTCCCGCATTGCTCCGGTCATTGCGGAGCAGGCACCGTTCTCCGCAACGAACAAAGCCTCGGCGAGCGAAGCCTCTGCGGGATCGCCGAGCACGAAGTCGAGATCGTCTGCGGCCGGGCAATCGGCCTGCAGGCCGTTGAAGTAATCGCCGTCTCCATCCGAATTCACCGTCTCGAACGAAATCGGGCGAATGATTTTCTCGCAGAACGTGAAGCCCAGCGACCCGACCGGCTTGCCGAAGGTGTCGCTGCCGACCAGGAACGTCTCCTCGACATGCGGCATCAGCGAATTGATGACGAGCTCGCTCGCCGAAGCCGTCGCACCGGTCGTGATGAACACCAGCCGGTCGAGCTGCAGCGAGTTGGTTTCGTTCATGAACAGGGTGGTCGTGTTGCGAAACGCGTTATTGGCGTTGAATACCGTCATGGAAAATACCTGCCCGTTCGCATCGAGCCCGCCGAGCAGGTTGCCGAGGAAGTCGGCGACCGCGATCAGCCCGCCGCCGTTGTAGCGCACATCGACGATGAGATCGCGCACACCGTCCTCGGCAAATTCGGCGAATGCAGCATCGAGCGCAGCGAAGGACGGCTCGACGAAGGTGCGGAAGTAGAGGTAGCCCGTGGGCTCGCCGGCAACATCGAAGACTGTCGCAATGGGTACCGGCGGGATGGTCACCACGGCCTTGGTGATGATCGCCTCGAACTCGTCGCCCTGCAGATCCGCTATTCCCAGGTCGACCTGCACGCCGATCTCCGCCGGTCCGAGTGCCGCATCGATTCCTTCCGCCGCGTTGATGTCGGCGATCGTGCGGCCGTTGATGGTCACTACCCGATGGCCGCGCTCCAGCCCGGCGTCGTCCGCCGGGCTGCCCTCGAAGACCTCGGCAATGCGCAGCTCCTCGCTCGACAGCAGCGCCGAGATGAAGCCGAGTCCGATGAACTGCCCTTCGCCGAAAAACGCGTCGTCGGCCGCGGCGGAGCCGATGGACGTGAAGCGATCCGGAGGATTGACGATCAGCGCGCTGAGCAGCGCCTCGGGCGTCGCGAAATCATCCGGGTCGACGGCGGGAAGCTGGTCGTTGTAAAGATAAATGTCCTGCATGACGTCGAGCACGGTCTGCTTCTGGCCCTCGGCGCTGCAGGCCGTCGGACCGGGCGGCGGCGCGCTGCCCGACGAGCCGCCGCCACCGCAGGCGGTCACCGTTGCGGCGATGAGAAGACAACCGATCCGCAGTAGAGTGGCACCGGCGCGTGCCGGCCGGTGGGCCGTCATTTCGACGAACGTCGGAATCCAGTGGCCTCTGCGCTGCACTGCAAGAAACTGGCGGATTATTGAACCGGCCATGACCGGTTCCGGCTTTCGCCGGTACGAGGAGCTGAGGGCAGCAAGGTGGATTGACGCTGCATTATGTCAAAGCCCGATTTCCAGCCGATTTGCGCTCTCATGGCAGTCCAGTGACACTTCCTCGAGCGCATGACGGCCCCGGTCGAACGCCTGCCAGAGCTCTGCAATTCGCCTGCCGGCGACCGGATGCACGAACTCGCCGGCGATCTCGGCCAGCGGCCCGAGCACATACGCCCGGGTCAGTATTTCGTCGCGCGGCAAGTATATTTCACCCTCCGCCATGATATGCCCGCCGTACAGTAAAAGATCCAGATCGAGCGTACGGGGCGCATTGCGCATGACGTTTCGCCGGCGCCGGGAGAATCTCTCGAGCTCCCCGAGCGCGCCCAGGATCGCATCGAGCGATTCCTCCGTCGTGAACCCCGCGGCGAGATTCAGGAACGGCGCCCCCTGAAAGCCGACGGCCGCATTCCGATAAATCCGCGAGCGCCGCAGCGGCCCGAAGCGCTGTTCGAGCTGATGGAGTCCGGCGCAAATGTGCCGCTCGGGCTCGACGTTGCTGCCAATACCTATATAGACATCCACGATGCAGCTCACCCCTCGCGCCAGCGCTCGATGCGGATGCCGACGTCCCTGGCGCCGCGAATGGCGCCCGGCTTGTTCACGGTCACGCGGACCCAGGCAACCGAAAACTCGTTCAGGACGATGCCCGCGATGTTTTCAGCGAGCGTCTCGACGAGCTGGTATTCGCTGCCGCTGACGAACTCGATGAGACGCTTGGCGACCCGCTTGTAATTGAGAGTGTCCTCGATGCGGTCGCTGGCGGCCGCGCGTTTCGCATCGACCGCCATCTCGAGATCGATCTTCACGAGCTGCCGCACGCGCCGTTCCCAGTCCTGAATCCCGATGACAGCTTCGACTGCAAGCTCGCGCAGAAAAATCGTGTCACGCACGGGTGCTCTCCGCCACGCCGGGTGCGCTCAGCTCATCGAGCGGCCAGCGTGCGCGCGCCTCGAAGCTCAAGTCGTCGACTGCCCCGGCCTGCAGACGTCGCGCGCCCGCGTAAGCGATCATGGCTGCGTTGTCGGTGCAGAACTCCGGCCGCGGAAAGAACACGCGACCCCCGAGCGAGACAACTGCTCGCTGCAGGCTCCCGCGCAGCGCGCGGTTCGCGCCCACGCCGCCCGCGACGATCAGGGTGCCGATGCCCGTCTGCGCAAGCGCGCGTTGCGCTTTGGCGGTCAGCGTTTCCACGACTGCCTGCTGGAACTCGGCCGCGAGATCCGCGCGCGCCGCTTCATCGAGCGCACTGTCGCGCGCTTCGAGCATGACGGCCGTCTTGAGCCCGCTGAAGCTGAAGTCGAGCCCGGGCTTGTCGAGCATGGGCCGCGGCAGCTTGAACCGGCCGGGCGTGCCCCGGTCAGCCAGCGCAGCCAGCGCTGGCCCGCCGGGATACGGCAACCCGAGCAGCTTCGCCGTCTTGTCGAAGGCCTCGCCGGCCGCATCGTCGAGGCTCTCGCCGAGCGTTTTATAGCGCCCCACACCGTCGACCTCGACGAGCAGGGTGTGCCCGCCGGATACGAGCAGTGCGACGAACGGAAAATCCGGCGCGTCATCCTCCAGCATCGGCGCGAGCAGATGGCCTTCCATGTGGTGCACGCCGATCGCCGGCACATCCCAGGCGTAGGCAAGGCTGCGCGCGACGCTCGCGCCGACCAGCAAAGCCCCGACCAGCCCCGGCCCGGCGGTGTAGGCCACGCCATCGATGTCAGCGCCACCCGAGTGCGAATCCGCGAGCACGTGCCGGATCAAGGGCGTGAGCTTGCGCACGTGGTCGCGCGAGGCGAGCTCCGGCACGACGCCGCCATACGACTCGTGCAGCCCGATCTGGCTGTGGAGACGATGCGCGAGCAGACCGCGCCCGGTGTCGAAGACGGCGGTCGCAGTTTCGTCGCAGGAAGTTTCTATGCCGAGAACTCGCATCGAAAAATGGGGACATTCCTGATTTCGCCCACGGCCGCGGGCCGGGAAAATGGGGATATTCCTGATTTCGCCCGCCGGTCCACGCGGAAACGTCTGCTACTCCGGATCGTAAATCAGAAATGTCCCCATTTTGCATCGGTTCCGGGAGACAGGTAGAATTGCACAGTTTTGACCCTGCCAGGCGGCCGCCGCAGAATTTTTCTGTCGCCCGCCCGGAATCACTGAACCCGAGGAACCGATGCCCAGCGTCCGCGTGAGAGAAAACGAATACTTCGATGCCGCCCTGAGGCGCTTCAAGCGTGCCTGCGAGAAAGCCGGCGTCCTCACGGAGCTGCGC
>JACDCP010000233.1 GCA_013817465.1 Gammaproteobacteria bacterium
GATTACGCCGATCAGGCCGGGCACGATCTGCACTGCAGAGCGCCGCTCGGGGTTGTAATAAGTGCGCACTTCGAAGACCGGGGAATCTTCCTCGCGCACGACGAGCCTGTCCGGCGCCGGCAGCTCAGTAAGCCCGCGCGCGATGCCTTCGATAACGGGATCGCTGCCGTCGACCAGGAGCTGCGCGGCGGGCCTTCCAGCGTCTTCCAGCCGGCGCTCGAAATCCGGCGGGATATAGATGCCGGCCGCAATCTCGCCGCTGTCGAGCAGACTCTTCAGCTCTGCCGCAGAATCGGCGCGGCGCTCAACGTCGAGAACCTGAGTAGCTTCGGCCGCCGCGACGAGCGCGCGCGCGCTTTGTGTGCCCGAGAAGTCGGCGACGGCCGCCTCGAGATGCCGCACGTCGAAGTCGATGGCATAGCCGAACAGCAGAATCTGCAGGAGCGGGATGCCGACGATCATGCCGAAGCTCAGGCGGTCGCGACGGAGCTGCCGGACCTCCTTGCTGGCGATTGCGAGCATGCGGGTCAGCGAGCCGGACATGCTCAGCCTGCCGGGCGCGTCGCGGCGACGAACACGTCCTCGAGGTTCGCGCCGGTCTCCTCGACCGCGGCTTCGATGCCCGCAACGCGCAGGGCGGCGTGCGTGCGCTCGACGGGTTGCTCCGTGGAACGTGCGAGCAAGGCATGCAGCCGCGTGCCGAGCTGCGCCACGCTGCGCACATAGTCAAGATCATTCAGGACTTGCTGCGCGGCCTGGGTCGCATCCGTCTCGATCTCCAGGACCGTGGCATCGATGTCCCGCATGAGCTCTCGCGGCGCGCCCTCGGCAACCAGCCTGCCGCGGCTCAGGATCGCGAGGCGGTGGCAGCGCTCAGCCTCATCCATGTAGTGCGTCGAGACGAGAATGGTCGTGTCGCGGGCGACCAGCTCGAAGAGGCTTTCCCAGAAATCGCGCCGGCTCTGCGGATCGACTGCGCTGGTCGGCTCGTCGAGAAACAGGAGCTCGGGGCGGTGCAGCGTTGCAGCCGCCAGCGCGAGGCGTTGCTTCTGGCCCCGCTCAAGGTGCCCGCGCGCTGCTTCGCTTGTTCCTCCAGGTTATATTGACCGAGCGCGCCCGCAATACGTGCACCTCTCTCCTGGCGCGGCAGGGAATAAACGCGCGCGAGAAAGCCCAGGTTCTCGCCCACGGTCAGGTCTTCGTATAAGGAGAACTTTTGTGTCATGTAGCCGATCCGGCGGCGCAGCGCCTCGGCATCGCGGGGGATCGCGAGATCGAGCACCTCGATCTCGCCCCCGGTCGGCTTGAGCAAACCGCAGAACATGCGGATGGTCGTCGATTTGCCCGAGCCGTTCGGACCGAGAAAGCCGTAAATGCGCGCGCGCGGAATCTCGAGGCTGAGATCGTCGACGGCGGTCAGATTGCCGAAGCGCTTGGTCAGATTTCCGGCGCGAATCGCAGGATCGGCCGGCACGCCGGCGCTCATCCGTCGTTCTGCCCGCTCTCCGCCGGGGAGGCGGCAGGGGGAGGGGACATTCCGGCTCGATCCCCTTCGTGCGAAGTGTCCGGGAATGTCACGGTGACCGGCACGCCGGTCGGCAGCTCGCCGGCGTCATCACCCATCACTGCCACTTCGGCGAGATAGCTCAATCGCCCGCGGTCACGCTCGTTGAGCGCGAAGTAAGGCGTGAACGCCGCGTCGGATGCGACGAAGCGCACGCGGCCCTGATAGATCCGGGAGATGCCATCGACGCGAACTGCCGCGCGAGTGTCCGGACCGACGCGGCTGCGGATTGCCGCCGGAATGTAGACACGCGCGTAGGCCTGGCCATCCTCGAGCATTACCGCCACGGTCGCGCCGCGCGGTGGTTGCTCACCGGGCTCGTAAGGCAGCGCGTCGATGGTGCCTGAAGCCGGCGCGCGCACGGTGAGCCGCTCGACGTCGACCTCGAGCTCGGTAACGACTGCCTCGGCCTCGGCAAGCGTCTGCCTGGCCTGATCGAGCTCCTCGACAGTCGTGCCGTGCAGAAGGGCCGCGAGCTCGGCGGCTGCTGCGTCGCGGGCGGCGAGCGCCTGGTCGCGTGCTGCCAGCGTGCGGTCGAGATCCTGCGGGCTCACGAGACGCTCCTCGACCAGCGCCCGTACGCGCCGCACTTCGGCCTCCTGAAATTGCGCATCGGTCTCGGCGCCTTCGAGCCGGGCCTCGGCCTCGAGGATGTTTTCGCGACGCGGGCCGCGAACGAGCTCGTCGAGCCGGCGTTGTGCGCGGTCACGCGCCGCGTGCGCCTGGGCGAGCCGCGCTTCAGCGCGCGTTGCATCGAGGCGCAGTAGAACGTCGCCGGCCTCGACGTGATCGCCTTCCGTCACGGCGATCTCGACGATCGGTTCCTGCGACTCGGCAATCAGCTCGACGCGATCGCGCTCCAGCGTGCCGACGGCGGAGTCGGCTGGCTCCCGGTCACCGCAAGCTGTCGCGGCGAGGGTGGCGGCAAGCACCGCTGCCAGGCGTCTCATGGCGAATTCACCGCGCTAAAGATGCGCGTCGAGGAAACGCACGTAGGCCTCCGACGCCTCGATCCGGTTCTCGCGCTTGAGAAATCCGTGACCCTCATCGTCGAACACGATGTATTCGACCGGTACGCCGTTGGCGCGGACCGCCGCCACCAGCTCGTCGCTCTCGACCTGCAGGACGCGCGGGTCGTTCGCCCCCTGCACGACGAGCAGCGGCCCTTCTATGTTTTTCGCGTGAAACAGCGGTGAAACGGCGCGATGGCGCTCGCCGTCCACAGCCGGGTCGCCCATTTCCGAATAAAGGGCGGTCTTGAAGGATTCCCACCACGGCGGAATGCTCTCGAGCGTGCGCACCCAGTTCGTCACGCCGAAGATGTCGATGCCGGCGTCGAAGGCCTGCGGCTCGAAAGCGAGCGCGGCCGCCACCATGTAGCCGCCGTAGCTGCCTCCGATAATGCCGACCGCCTCGCCGTCGACCCAGTAAAGCGACTCGAGATAGCGGCGAGCGGTAACTACATCCTTGAGATCGACATCGCCATGGCGGCGATCGTCCAGGTGAAAGAAAGTCTTGCCGTAGCCCGAGGAACCACGGTTATTCACGGCCAAGACCGCATAGCCGTGATTGACCAGATGCTGGATAGCCGGCGAGTAGCCGAGCCGGCTCTGGCCGCCGGGACCCCCGTGCACCCAGACCAGCGCAGGCGCCGGCGCCTCTGGAGACGCGCTCTGCGGGCGGTACAGGATGGAAGGGATCTCGAGCTCGTCGTAGCTGGCATAACGCACCACCGTGCCCTCGACGAGATCGTCCGGATCGATGGCGGGATTCAACGCGTCGGTGAGCTGACGGTGAACGCCTGAGTCCAGGTCGACCACGTGCAGGTTCTGCGGCGAGCGGCTAGAGTCGACATAGAAAGCCATGCGTGTTTCATCGTGGGAGAAGGTGACATCCGACAAGTCGCCCGGGGGCAGCTCCGGCAACTGCACCTGCTTGCCGGTTCGCGTGTCGACGATGCGTACCTCGGTGCGGGCATCCGCATTGATACCGGCCACGCGATAGCGCCCGTTTTCCGAGAAATACAGGAACAGGACGTCCCAGCGCTCGCGGATGACGGGCGAGCGCTCACCGCTTTCGAGATCGTAGCGCCAGGCTTCGGCAAACTCGCCATGGGCATCCGTCGTGTAGTAGAGGCTGCGGCTGTCCGGGGCGAAGGACAGCGCGGCGTGCTGCGCATCCCCCTCGTACGGCGTAATGAGCACGGGCTCGGCTTCCGGCGCTTCGGCGTCCCATAAATAGATGTCGCTGTCGGCATTCGTGTTGTTCCTGGCGATCGAAACCCAGCGCCCGTTGCGGCTCACGCGCTGCACCTCCCAGGCCGCGTCATTGCGAAACACCAGCTCGCGCCCGTAACCGTCCACGGCGTGGCGATAAAGATCGAAGGCTCGCGGATCGCGCTCGTTAGTGAGGACCCAGAACGTTTCCTCGTCCTCGCTGAAGCCGGCGAAAAGCGCCTTGACCTCCTCGCCCGGCGTCAGGTTCCGGCTGCTTCCGTCCTCCTCACGCACGTAGATGTGGTTGAGCTCGTTGCCGCCTTCGTCGAAGGTGTACAGGAAGCGCAAGTCGCGCGGGAACCAGCTCAGCGCAAACATGGCGTTCGATCTTGAATCCGTGAGGCGCCGAGGCTCGCCGCCCTCGAACGGCAGGCTCGCGACGTTGAAAACGCCGCTCGAGTCGGAAGAAAGCAGGATGCGCTCGCCGTCGCGGGAGAATGACGCGCCGGCATACGAAATGGTCTTGAAGAACGCTTCGGCCGGATATTGCTTCATGTCGGGTTCTCGGGTCTGGTCCGGAGTCGGGGGCGTGCCCCGGCAGGCAAACAGCGCGGCACAAAGCACGGCCATCATTATTTGATTCCAGTGGGCTGGCGAAAAACGGAACCCTTCGGCAGTCCGCGGGACGATGCAGGGACGCATCGTCATTCTCAAGAACTCAAAGTTCTTGAAAATACTGGCGTTGAAAAAGCCGTGCATGGCTTTTTCGACATTCTGCAAGCGCATTCCGATCTCCAGTTTTGTGTGCCGGTCCGGCGGGAGTAGGATTCTACCTTTCCGTCCCAGATCGGAACACCCGGAGCGGTTCGCATGCTCGACGCGATGGAGCTCACCGGTCGCAGCGACCGCCACATCGTAATCCTTCCGGGTTTCGGATGCGGCGTGCATAAGGCGGCCATCGATCCGTTTATCGAGATGCGGCGCGCGGCCGCGCAGGATGGTATCGATCTATGCGCCTGCAGCGCGTTCCGCAGCTTCGACGATCAGCGCCGCATCTGGAACGCCAAGTATCGGGGCGAGCGGCCTTTGTACTTGCCCGACGGCACGATCGTTCCACATGCGACCCT
>JACDCP010000234.1 GCA_013817465.1 Gammaproteobacteria bacterium
CGCACTTTTGGAACGACCTCAGCGCGCAGAGCGCTCGCCGGGGCGAATACGCCGTGATACCGCGTCAGGTGGGCGCGGGGCTTCGGCACCAACGCCGCCAGCCGGGCGATGAAGTCCATGGGCTCAAAGATCACGTGCGTCGTGCCGTCGCGATACGGGGTCTTGAGCGTGTAGCGAATGTGACCGCCGTCGGTCAGCGCGAGCCGCTCGGTGGCGATCGGCGGGCGTGAGATGTAGCGGGCCAGATGCTCGAGCTTGTCCCGCTGGAAGGCCTTCGCGGCAACGCCGGCATGCAGCGAAAAGCCCGAGTTCTCGGCGAGGTGTGCGCTCGAGCGATCCGGATCCGCCGGCAGCGTCTTGAGCGTGAACACCTTCTGCCCCTCTCTTGGGCCGGTAGCGATCCGGTAGGTGATCGAGTGGCCGATGAGCGCATGGATCGGTGCCTCCGCGCCTGGGTCGAAGGCGAGATAACAGTTCTCGATGTCGCGCGTGATGAGACCGGCCTGCTCGAGCGAGCGGCCGACGCGCGCGGCGATCTGTTGCACCAAATCCTTAAGCTCATCCGTGCTCGGCGCCGGTACCGGCACGAACCGCAGATGCGCCCCGCCGATGCGATAAATACCGTCGAGCACGAGCATATGGAAATGTATTTGAGATTCAGCGCCGAGCCGAAGCGCTGATCAGCGTCACCGCGCCGGTCGCCGCGCTTGCGCGGGTCAGGCCGGCTTTGCGGATCAAGTTACCTGAGATCGCGCGATAGACAATGCCGAGCACGCGGGTGAGCATCTCGGGCCGGGTCGCCAATAGATAGCGGAGCGCGAACGGCAGCGACAGCACCCACTGACGGACTGGCTGTCTCGGCAACACCTCGTCGATCAACAGCGCCGCGGTCTCCGCCATCCGTCGCCCGCCGCAGCTCGGGCAGAAGCCGCGGCGCTTGCAGCTGAATGCCACGAGCTTCTCGGCGTGGCAGCTCTCGCAGCGCATGCGCAAGAATCCATGCTCGAGCCGGACTTAGAATTCGCTATCGGTGGTTCGATTCCGCCCCTGGCTACCATAAAAACAAGGCTCTGTCCGGGCGCCTGGCAGCACGGCTTCTGCGTAGATGTCCTGGTCACCATCTGCCTTCCCGATGTCATCCGGCAGGACGCCACAGTGCGAAGGCGCGCGTGTCGCGGTCTGTCAACGCTCGAACAAGCGGACGATGGCGAGACTACCCAGTGCGGGTATCGCCACGATCAACAGCATCTGATGCTCCCGGAACCAGGCAATCGTGTCGCTCACGTTCATGAGTCTTGCGCTGACATCTTCGAGAATCTCTCGCACCGGCAGCATCGACAGTAACAAGCGGAGAGAGCCGGCACCGGACGCACCGTCAGGCGGCGAAACGAGGTTGGCCAGCAACTGGCTCGTTGCGATCATCAGCTCGGCGATGGCCGGCGAGGCGATCACGAACCCGACCAGCGATGCCAAGGTGAGCAACAGACGACGATTCCGGATCCCCCTGCGGATATGCCGCACGACGACGCTTGAAAAGCCGTCGTCCGCCACGTTCGGGACGGCGCCGGCGAAGAGCGCCCGCAGGGCCCGCTCTTCCTCCAGGTCAAATTCCTCAGTCATGTCCCGGTACCTTCAGACCGAATCGCTCGCGGATCTTCGAAATGCCGCGCCGGACGTGCGATTTGACGGTGCCGAGCGGCAGGCCGCTCACCTCGCTCGCCTCGCTGTGGCTGAGCCCGAAGCCGTAAACGAGCACCATCGTGTCGCGCTCCTCCGGCTTCAGCACGTCGAGAAACCGACCGATGTCATGGTTTGCCTCATCGATGCTCGAGTATGCCTGCCCGCTCGTTGCTGCCTCGCCGGCAATCAGTTCCTGCCTGCGCTGCTCTTCGCGGCCCGATCTTCGGCAATATTGCAGAAATTCGTGACGGGCGATCGTCAGTAGCCACGCGCCGAAAGCGCCGGATGCCTTGTAGGTGTCGAGTTTGCGCCAGGCGCGCAAGAACGTGTCCTGGGCCATATCGTCCGCGATTCCGACATCGCCGCTGAGATGCCTGAGCCAGCCGCGCACCCGTGACTGATATCGCCTGACAAGCTCATCGAACGCCGCGGTATCACGATAGATCAGCGAGCGGGTGATCAGTTCTGCGTCATCAGGCGCCATGCCGCACTCGCGACGACGTCTCGGTTCTCAGGTTCTGTCGCCTCCGAAACGCCATAGCGCCAGATAGGCAACGCCGATGAGAAACGGCAACGCACCCGCCGCGATCAGCGGGCGCACAGCGCTCTCCTCACCCAGCACGAAGGCGCACGCTCCGAGACCGGCGCCGATCGCAACGGCGATGATGCCGCGACGAAGATCGGCGTTACCGGACACTCTGGGTTGGCCGAGGCGATCCAGCATGTCCGGCGAGAGCTCCTGCCCCCTGTCGATGGCGGCACGTACGGTCTGCTGGAACTCCCGGCGGCTGCGAAAACGAAAGTAGAGCCAGAATGACAAGATCACGGCGAGCGCGACGAACATCACGATCGGGATCCATACCTCACTGATCTGCATCGAGTTACTCCAATGGTCTTGGGATAAGACCTGTTTGTTCGATCCACGATATGGATGCCGGCAGACCCGTAATCGGATGCATGAACAGTCGACGGCCCGCTATTGCATCTGCCTGGGAGCGGCACGCTTCGCCCGGCCGCTACCGCTCGTGGATGCCGCCTGTCGCCTCAGACGCAGAACGAGTCAGGTCAGGCCGCCTCGTCGCGCGCTCGATCAACCTTTTGCATGCAGGCTCACGGCCAGGCCGGGCCTCAGATACCGTCCGATCTGACGCAGAAGGATCGGGAAGGGTGGCTTACAAGGGCCGATTTCAATCGGCCAGGTGCCGCTCGCTCAGGAACCGGAGTGTACGGTCAGATCTCCCGGCGAACCTGCGCGTAGGCAAGGAGCGCGAACAGGCCGGTGCCGCCGATGACGTTGCCACAGAGCGTCGGCAGCAGGTAGCCGGCAATGCACTCCCAGAAGCCGATCTGGCCGCTGACGAGGAGTAGGAAGGCGTCGGTCGAGCCGGCAACGACGTGCGGGAATTCGCCGAGTGCGATCACGTAGGTGATCGCGGTGATCACCCAGAATTTGCCGGACTCGGCGCTCGGCAGCATCCAGACCATCGCCGCGATGAAAAAGCCGGCGGGTATGGCGTGCAGAAATTGGCGCCCGCTTCCGCGCTGACGGCCTGCCGCGCGATCTCGTAGGCGGCCGCGAGCTGCTCTGGCGTGGGTACGTGGCCGAACACCGCGAGCGCGGCAGCCAGAAACGTGCCCGCCAGGTTCGCGAAGAGGACCAGGCCCCACAGCCGCGCCGTTCCCCGCAGGTTCGCGAGGCTCCATTCCGCGAAGAGCGGCAATACCGCCGTCAGCGTGTTCTCGGTGAAAAGCTGCAGGCGACTGAGGACGACGATCAGGAAGCCGAAGCAGTAGCCGAAGTTCTCCAGGAGCGGCCGCACCGGAGTATCGGGCAGGAGCTGGTGCAAGAGCCCTTCGGTGAAAACGGAGGCGCTGATGCCGAAGCCGGCGGCGAGACCGGACCACAACAGCGAGGCGTCTGGCCGCTCGACCTCGGCCTCGCCCTCTCGGCGGACGATTTCGTAGATCACGGGCGCACGCAGCTGCATGCGCTCTTCCACCTCTTCGGCCTCTGAGGCTTTCACGCCCCGATTTTTTGCTTTATCCGCGGGCATTGTCGACGTCGGCCAGCGTGGATTTGCGGGGCGCGTCACCGCGCGCCGGCAATACGCTGATCGATCCGTCCGTCTCGAGCACCGCGGCGGCGACGCCGGCCGAATCGCCACAGCCGGCGTTGCGGAGCGCGGCCAGAAGCTCGTCGCGCGTGATGCGCTCTCGCCGGAGCGCATCGTCGGTCGCTTCGCCGTCCTTGAGGAGCAACGTCGGCCGGTTCTTGACCACGTCCCGCAGACCGGACGAGCGGACCTGGAGCCAGGCAACGCAGTACTGCAGCACGACGAGCAGGGCCAGCGCGAGGATGCCGTCGGCGAGACTCGGACGCGACGGCAGGATGACGCTCGCGAGCGTCGAGCCGAGCACAACGGTGATGACCAGGTCGAAGGCGTTCAGCTTGGCGAGCGTGCGCTTGCCCGACAGCCGGAGGAACGACGAGCGCGGATAGGCGAGCAGCGCGCCGGCCGCGACGCGGGCGATGTCGGACCAGTCGGCGAAAAAGAGTGGTGCATTCATGGCGCAGGGTCGGCATCGTACCATTCTCGCTGCTCCGGCTACCGTGGCGGCGCACGATTGCCCGGTTATTCGTTCTTGACGTCGCCCCTCCGCCCTCCCCGGCAAAAAGAGCGCCCTGGATCTGCGCTGCCGGCCCGTAGACGAGGCATCCGTTCGCAAGCCGCGCGGCCGAAGTATAGGGGTGCTCCGCGGTTTTCCCGATACCCATGACATGCAGGACCCGTACGCCGCGCGAGTTGAGGCCGTCCGCCGCAGCTCGGGCAAAAGCCGCGGCGCTTGCACGAAAACGCGGCCAGCTTCTCGGTGTGGCAGCGCTCGCAGCGCACGCGCAGGAACCCATCTCGAGCCGCCCGCAGTTGAGATACGCCTGGAATTCCTCATCCACGTACCGTGGCAATGGCCGCCCTTCGACGGCCCGCTGATCTCAGAACGCAAGATAGTGCTCCGCGACGAGCTGCCAGCCCGGTTTACCGATGAAGAAAGGTCGTTGTGGAACCCTGACGCACGACTACAAACGCCATGGGACCACTTCGTTATTTGCCGCGCTCAATGTTCTTGATGGTACGGTCATCGGAGAATGTTACGAACGACACCGTCATCAGGAATTTCTCAAGTTCCTGCGCCGTCTGGATCGCGAGTTTCCAAAACGCAAAGTT
>JACDCP010000235.1 GCA_013817465.1 Gammaproteobacteria bacterium
GCATCAGGTTGACGTAGGTGCGCGCCGTGCCCTTGCGGTTTCCGCCGAGGGGCACGTACAGATAATCCCGCAGCCAGGTGGACAGCGAGATGTGCCAGCGCCGCCAGAAATCCGAGAAGCCGATGGCTGCGTACGGGAAACGGAAGTTGTCCGGCAACGAAAAGCCGAGCATCAGGGCCACGCCGATGGCGATCGTGGAGTAACCGGCGAAGTCGCAAAAGATCTGGCCGGAGAACGCCAGGGTGCCGAGCCAGGCATCCAGGGGATGCAGCATGGCGGTTGCGCCGAAAGCTGCGTCGGCGACCGGAGCGAGCATGCCGTCGGCCACCACCACCTTGTTGAACATGCCCACGGTCACCAGACCCACACCCCACAACATTTGCGGCGATGTCGCGCGACGCGGCTCGGCGAATTGCGGGATCAACTGGTCGGGCCGCACGATGGGGCCGGCGACGAGCTGCGGGAAAAAAGTCACGAACAGCGCGAAGTCGCGAAAGGAACGAGCGGGCGCCGCCCGCCTCAAGTACACGTCCAGTGTGTAGGACATGGTCTGGAAGGTATAGAACGAAATACCGACCGGCAGAATGATGTCCCATGCAGCCGGCTGGTAAGCGTAACCGAGCATGGCAGTGGCGGCGATGAAGTTGTCGAGCAGGAAATCGCCGTACTTGAAGAAGCCGAGCAGTCCCAGGTTGGCCGCAAGGCTGATCAGCAGCAGCAGGCGGCGCTGCCGCGGCCGCTCTTCGCGGTAAATCCACTTGGCCGCGTACCAATCCGCCACGGTCGAGATCCAGAGCAGAATGACGAACGGCGGATTCCAGGCGGCGTAAAAGACGTAGCTCGCCAGCAGCAGATTGAATTTTTTTGTACGCCAGCCGAACGGTGCGTTATGCAGCGCCAGCACCACGGCGAGGAACACCACAAAGGTGAGCGAGTTAAAGACCAATCATTGATTTCCCGGTGGAGGGCTACCGTGACGCGAGCAAGCTCTTGAACCTCGGATGCTCGCGAACGTTCGCGAACTTCTGAACCTCGAAGATGTCGTCGATTTCGCGGTCGTAGGTCTTCGACCAGAGATGGGAATCGGTCTTAGTGTCGATAAGCTGTGCCGTGATGCGCACACGATGTCCGAAACGACGTACGCTGCCCTCGAGTACCGTGCGAACGTCCAGGCATTCGCGGATGGTTCCCATGTGTGCGCCCTTTCCCTTGAATGCAAACGACGAGGTGCGGGAGCAGACCCTGAGCTCGGGAATACGGGCCAGCAGGTTCAGCAGCTCTTCCGACAGTCCGTCGCTGAAGTACTCGTTCTCAGGATCGCCGCTGATGTTTGCAAACGGCAAGACCGCGATCGACCGGGCAGGCCTGGCTTCGCTTTCCGCCACCGCTTCGCCGGCGGCGGAACGTGTGCGATGCACGCCGCCTGGCGTTACTCCGAGCGCCCAGGCCAGAACTAACGCCATCGGTAAACCAAGCACGACGAGTACCACCACGAGGGTTTCCGTCCAGGCCGGCAGATTGAGCGGCTCGAATGCCGTATCTGCGATCTGGATCAGCAGCCAGCCGACGATCGCGTAGACGACGCCGACCTGAAACACCTTGCGGCGTTTCAGCTCGTCGAGAGCCCGCCTCAGCCTTGACGAACCGTCAATCACGATGCCCCCTGCTCCCCAATACGGGCGGATTATGCGGCAGAATCCGGTCATGATGTCCAGCAGAAACCTGAAGACGGTGCTCCTGCTCCTGGTGACGACAGCCGCGGCACTCGCCATTTACGCCCTGCCGCGCATCGCGCAGGACGCCGCCTATCATGAGTTCGCCGATACGCAGGCCCGCTTCGGCATACCCAATTTCATGAACGTCATCACCAATGCCGCCTTTCTCTTCACCGGGACGTACGGTCTTTCGCGCCTGCCGCAGTTACCGCAGAGCCCGTTGCGCATGGCGTATGTGTTGCTCTGCATCGCCGTGATTCTGGTCGGGTGTGGCTCCGCCTGGTATCACCTGGCGCCCTCGACCGCCGCGCTCACCTGGGATCGCGCGCCGATGACGATCGCGTTCATGGCGCTCTTTGCCCTGGTGCTTGGCGACAGCACCGCCGAGCGCGCAGGTTCGCGGCTGCTCTGGCCACTTGTTCTTGCAGGTCTCGCGTCGGTGGCTTATTGGCAGGTCTCCGAGCTGCGCGGGGCTGGTGACCTGCGGCCTTACGCCCTCGTCCAGTTCCTGCCGATGCTGCTCATCCCGCTGGTGCTCCTCCTGTTCGGCTCGACGCGGCTGCGTGCCACCCTGCTCTGGTCGGCCCTGATCGTCTACGCGCTGTCGAAAGTGGCAGAGCAATACGATGCGGCCATACTCGAGCTCACCGGCTTCATCAGCGGCCACTCCGTCAAGCATCTGCTGGCCGCAACTGCCGTGCTTGCGGCCATCCTGGCTCATTCCGACGAAGACCAGGTGCCGGGCACCTCACCATAGACTGTTTGGCTCGAAGACCAGGTGTCGGGCACCTCGCCGTAGACTGTTTGGCATGCCCGGCCGTAGAGATGCCGCACAGGTGCCCGGCACCAAGTCCACTGCATCGAGGCCACCTGAATCATTACACACTGGATTGCGAGCAGCCGACGGGCCAGGCAGCAGGCACATCCAGGTACGATCGATTCAGCTCCGCCGCTGATGGACACCCAAGCAGCTTGAGGGTGCGAACCAGGTCCGACTGCAGGATTTCGATCGCGCGCGCGACGCCGGCGCCTCCGGCCGCTCCGAGGCCATAGGCGTAGGCGCGGCCGATCAGAACGGCCCGGGCGCCCAGGCAAAGCGCCTTGGCGATATCGCTGCCGCGGCGGATGCCGCCGTCCAACAAAACTTCCACCTGGCCATCGACCGCGTCGAGCACTTCCGGCAGTACGCGCAGAGTCGGTTGCACGCCATCGAGCTGACGCCCGCCGTGATTGGACACGACAATCGCATTCGCTCCTGCATCGACCGCGCGGCGCGCGTCGTCTCCGGTGTGCACGCCTTTGATGACGATCGGGCCGGGCCAGGCGTCCCTGATCCAGTGCAGGTCTTCCCAGGTCACGGTCGATTGCTCAAGGGCCGCGCCGATGTCTCCATACAACATCGGTCCCTCCCCGGGAAGCACGATATTGGCAAACGACATCAGCCCGCCGTCGGCAAGATAGCCCGCGAGCCAGCGGGGCCGCGCGAGAAACTGCGGCACGAACGGCAGCATCGGCCAGAGCTTGCCCGCGACGAGCTCCTTCACACCGTTCCTCACGTCACGCTCGCGAAACCCGGCAACCGGCGTATCGATCGTGAGGACGAGCGCGGAATAACCCGCGGTGCGTGCCCGTTCCATCGTCGCCATCGCCACGTCACGGCCACCGAGGAGATAGAGCTGATACCAGACCGGACCGCTCGATGCGTGTCGCACGTCCTCCAGCAAACATCCTGACAACGTTGACAGGATGTAGACGGTTCCCGCCGATCCGGCCGCGCGAGCGGCGACCTCTTCGCCACGCGGATAGAACAGGCGTGAGCTTCCCACCGGCGCGAGGAGGAACGGAAGCGGGAGGGGCATGCCGAGCACTGTCGTCCGCAGGTCGCAGGTAGGTGCCGCCACCGCGGAACGCGGGCGGAACGCCACCGAGTCGAACACGCGGCAGTTCTCGCGGAGAGTGACCTCGCGCTCCGCCCCGCCGTCGATGTAATCGAAGACCGCGCGCGGGAGGCGCCGCCTCGCTTCGCGGCGCAGATCTTCGATGTTGACGACTGAAGGGGATGCGACCGCTCGTGACATATGCAACTAAGACTCTGGCATGAGGCGATGGACCAGCACGGCGGTGCGCGAGGTCTGCGAGGGCAGGGTCGTCATCATCTGATCAGTGCGGTCCGGTGATGATTTCGCGCGCGGTCTCGAGATCGTTCACTTCGGCATCGGCATCGGCGAACTGGTCGAGGAATTGTTGCGCGAGCCGTTTTGAGGTTTTTGTCTCGCCATTTTTTGCGGCGATCCGCGCAGCGAGCAGGCGCGCGCGCCGCCGGTCGAGCTCGAGGTCGAGGCGCGGATCGAGCGGAATACGCTCGCCTGTTACTTCCTCCAGCAATCGGCCGGCGGCGGCCGCGTCGCCGCTCTCGAAAAGCGCTTCGGCAAGCCCGAGCTTGTAAATGCGATAGTCGTAACCTTCCTTGTCGACTGCCTGCTGCAGCGCTTCCAGCGCGGCCGGAACCTGGTTCCTGCGCAGGAAGCCCATGCCGTTCAGATACGCGGCCGCCTTTTCTTCCGTGCGATCCGGATCGCCCTCCGGCAGCGCATGCGTGCCGATCTCGGAGGCCGTGTTCCAGGCGGCGTCGACGTCGCCGCGGGCGAGCTCGAGCAGGCCCCGCGCGAACAGATAGCGGGTGGGCACGCCGGGCGAGGCAGCGATGGCCTGGTCGATCAGCGATGCGGCAACGTCATGATCGCCGAGCTCCATGCGCGACAGACCGCGCACGGTCAGACCGAGGGCCTGGCGGATTTTCTCCGCGGCCAGCGGCTTCGCCATGCTCTGCATCAAGTCACCGGCCGCCTCAAAACGCCCGGCGGCCTGTAACAGATACGCCAGATCGAATGCCGCATCGAGCCGGTAGCGAGGCGGCACGTCCTTATCGTCGACAACGGTTTGCAGGGTATCGCGGGCCGCAGCCTGATTGCCGGACAGGAAGTCGACCAGCGCGAGGTTGATGCGCGAAGTCGCCAGTGCCGGGTCGATCGCGCTCGCCTGCTCGTACTCGCGCCGGGCCTCGTCGAGCTGTCCCTGATAGAAATACGCATCCCCCAACAGGATGTGCGCGTTGGCGCTCTCCGGGGCGAGCGCTGCGAAGCGCTCCAGTGCCGGACGTGCCTTGTCGAAC
>JACDCP010000028.1 GCA_013817465.1 Gammaproteobacteria bacterium
CGGACGGCGAGAGACTCTGGCTGTACGATGCGGATCTCGAGCAGGTCACC
Organism: Gammaproteobacteria bacterium; assembly: GCA_013817465.1. Classification (GTDB taxonomy): domain Bacteria; phylum Pseudomonadota; class Gammaproteobacteria; order Steroidobacterales; family JACDCP01; genus JACDCP01. Next base: position 51 of record JACDCP010000028.1, read on the forward strand.
GTGCGTGAGCTGGATGATTCGCTGGCGAGCACGCCGGCCATGTTGCTGGGCGGCGGCGGTCGTCTGGACGGGGCTTTCCGGGAGGGTGAAGTGTCGGAACAGGGTAAGGCACTCAACGTGGAGCTGTTGCCAATTGAAAAAAACTCAGACTTTCAGTCTATTACAATACATTTTGAAGGTGACGACTTAACCGAGATGCGACTCGAGGACGCGCTGGGCCACAGTACGCGGATCGAATTTTCCGATATCGAGCGCGATCCGGCGCTCGATGACGAAGTCTTTGCATTCACGCCGCCGGAAGGCGTCGACGTCATTGGCGCGACCGCGCCTTGATGGCTGCTGCTTCGCGACATGCTGCCTTTGCGTTTCGGGATGCTCTGGTTGTCGGCCGGCTGGCTGGGGGTGCTGGGGGCCACGGTCGTGAGCCTGTCGCCCAGCGTGCCGCAGGTGCAGTTCAGCTTTGATGACAAGCTGGCGCATGCGTTCGTGTACCTCCTGCTGATGCTCTGGTTTGCCGGCATCTATAAGCGCCGGCGTTACCTCCTGATTGCTGCCGGATTGTTCACGATGGGCGTGGCCCTGGAGTTGCTGCAGGCACGCATCGGCCGAGACCTTAGCGGCCTCGACATGCTCGCGAATCTGATTGGCATCGTCTGCGGGCTCGCGCTCGCGTGGGGGGCGCTCGGCGGCTGGTGCGTAAAGCTCGAGAGCTGGCTGCTGGCGAAAACTTGACCGCGGGGTCGACAAACCCCGGTCCGGGCGCGCCCGATCCGCGGCCGCTCGCCGACCGCATGCGGCCGCACAGCCTCGAGGATTTCGTCGGCCAGTCCCACCTGCTCGCGCCCGGCAAACCCTTGCGGCGCATGGTCGAGGGCGAAAGCCTCCACTCGCTGATTTTCTGGGGTCCGCCCGGCACCGGCAAGACGACCCTGGCGCGACTCATCGCCTCCACGTGCGCGGCACGCTTCATCGGCCTGTCGGCGGTCATGGCCGGCGTCAAGGACGTGCGCGCCGCCGTGGACGAGGCGCGCATGGCGCGCGCCGGGTCGGGCCAGCCGACCATCCTGTTTCTCGATGAAGTGCATCGCTTCAACAAAGCGCAACAGGACGCTTTTCTGCCTTACGTCGAGGATGGCACGCTGACCTTCATCGGCGCGACCACGGAGAATCCTTCGTTCGAGCTGAATAACGCGCTGTTGTCGCGCGCCCGCACTTACGTCCTGGAGGCGCTGACGGCAGACGACATACGCGAGATACTCACGCGCGCGCACGAGGATGAGGAACGGGGGCTCGGCGGGGAAGGCCTGCAAATCGACGATACCGCGCTCGAGCAGCTTGCGACCGCCGCCGACGGCGATGCGCGGCGCGGCCTGAATCTGCTCGAGCTGGCCGCCGAGCTGGCTAGTGCAAAGGACGCCGGCGGACGTATCGGCGAATCGATCGTCGAGACGGTGATCGCCGGCGGCCGGCGGCGCTTCGACAAGCGCGGTGACGCGTTTTACGACCAGATCTCCGCCCTGCACAAGGCGGTGCGCGGCTCAGATCCCGACGCTGCGCTCTACTGGTTCGCGCGCATGCTCGACGGCGGCTGCGATCCTCTGTACATCGCGCGCCGGCTCACGCGCGTTGCGAGTGAAGACGTCGGCAACGCCGACCCTCGCGCGCTGCGCATTGCGCTCGACGGCTGGGAGACTTACACGCGCCTCGGCAGCCCCGAAGGCGAGTTGGCGCTCGCCCAGGCCGTCGTCTTTCTGGCCTGTGCGGCAAAGAGCAACGCAGTTTATCGCGCCTTCAACGCCGCGCAGGCCGATGCCGAAGGGCAGGGCAGCCTGCCTGTGCCGGCGCGACTGCGCAATGCGCCGACGCGGCTCATGCGTTCGCTCGGGCATGGCAAAGGCTATCGTTATGCGCACGACGAAACCGATGCCTTCGCCGCGGGCGAGACCTATTTCCCCGAGGAAATGAAGCCGCGAGTGTACTATCATCCGGCGCCGCGCGGTCTCGAAATCAGCATCGGCGTCAAGCTCGCCGAGCTGCGCCGCAAGAACGCCGAAAGATCCTGACATGCTCGACCCACGCTTGCTGCGAAACGATCTGTCTGCCATAGCCGCGAATCATGCGCGGCGCGGATTCAAGCTCGACACTGCGGCATTCGAGATGCTCGAAACGCGGCGTAAGCGCTTGCAGATCGAAGCTGAAAAGCTGCGCAACGAGCGCAACACGCGCTCGAAGGCCATCGGCCGTGCGATAGCTGCAGGCGAAGACATCGAGCCGCTGCGCCGGGACGTGCAGGCGCTCGGCGAACGGCTGAAGGGCGCGCAGGAAGAGCTCGAAAAGGTGAGCAGCGAGCTCGGGCGGATCCAGCTTGGTTTGCCGAACCTGCTTCATGAGAGCGTCCCGGACGGCAACGACGAAAACGATAACGTGGAGCTGCGCCGCTGCGGTGACGCACGGGCCTTCGACTTCGCACCACTCGATCACGTCGCGCTCGGTGAGCGCCGTGGCGGCATCGATTTCGCTGCCGCCGCAAAGATATCCGGCGCGCGTTTCGTAGTTCTCCGGGACGGCATCGCACAGCTGCATCGCGCATTGACCCAGTTCATGCTCGATCTGCACGTGCGCGAGCATGGCTACACCGAAGTGTACGTGCCTTATCTGGTGAATGCCGAGGCGCTGACGGGCACCGGTCAGCTGCCGAAATTCGGCGCCGATCTGTTTGCGGTCGAGGGCGAACGGAAGTTGCATTTGATTCCGACCGCGGAAGTGCCCGTCACCAATCTGGTGCGCGACACGATCATCGATGCGGATGCGCTGCCGTTGCGCTACGTCGCGCATACGCCGTGCTTCCGCTCGGAAGCGGGATCCCATGGCAGGGACACGCGCGGCATGATCCGCCAGCACCAATTCGAGAAGGTGGAGCTCGTGCACGTCGCGCGGCCCGGGGAATCCGAGGCGGAGCATGAATTGCTGACCGCTAATGCGGCAGCCGTGCTGGAGAAGCTCGAGCTCCCGTATCGCGTCGTGGCGCTGTGCGCCGGCGACACCGGCTTCAGCGCGAGTAGAACCTTCGATCTCGAAGTCTGGCTGCCGGGCGAGCAGCGCTACCGCGAGATTTCCTCGTGCAGCAACTGCACGGATTTTCAGGCGCGGCGCATGCAGGCGCGCTGGCGCAACCCGGCGACCGGCAAGCCCGAGCTACTGCACACGCTGAACGGGTCGGGTCTGGCCGTCGGCCGCACGCTCATTGCAGTCATGGAAACGTATCAGGAAGCCGACGGTAGTGTTCGCGTTCCCGCCGTCCTTCAGCCTTACATGGACGACGTGCGGCGGATCGCAGGAATCTCCACTTAGGCGAATTCCTGATTGCGTCCGCTACGGAATCACTTCCAAGGATCGCACGCGCGAAAAATCCCGATGGTGAGTTACGAGCGCGTCGGGACGCGAACAGCGTTATAGCCAGTCGCGCTTCCTGAAAAAAACGAGCATGCCGATGACGACGCAGATGATCACGAGCCAGACCATCGGATAGCCGTAGCGGGAGTTGAGCTCCGGCATGTTCCATGGACTGTCGGTGTTGAAGTTCATGCCGTAGATGCCCACCAGAAAGGACAACGGTATGAAAATCGTTGCGATCATCGTCAGCACCTTCATGATCTCGTTCATGCGATTGCTGATGCTCGACAGATAGACCTCCATGAGGCTGGAAGAAGTTTCCCGGAAGCTCTCGGTCAGATCCATGACCTGAATGGTGTGATCGTAGCAGTCGCGCAGATACGTCCGGGTATCTTCCTCGATGAACCTGCTGTCGTCCCGCACGAGCTGATTGAGGACTTCGCGCTGCGGCCACTGCACGCGCCGGATCAGCACCAGCTCGCGCTTGAGTCCGTAGATCCTGTCCAGTGAGCGGCGGGTAGGCTGACCAAACACCTCCTGTTCGACCGCCGCCAGCTCGTCGCCGATCGCTTCGATGACAGGGAACGCCTCGTCGACGACTACGTCTAGCAGGGCATAGAAGAGGTAATCCGTCTGACGCTGCCGGATGCGGCGCGCTGCGCCGTTGCGCAGGCGCTCGCGCACCGGTCCGAAAATGTCCCTGTCGCCTTCATGCACGCTGACCAGAAAGCCGGCACCCAGAAAAAGGCTGATCTGCTCGACCCTCATGCCGGCTTCGGTGCGCACCGGGAGCGACATGACTGTGAACAGGTGAGCGGCATAAATGTCGAGCTTGGTGCGCTGCCCGGTGTTGATGACGTCTTCCATCGCCAGCGGATGCAGCCGATAGGCTTCGCCCAGTGCGTGCAGCAGCCGGGGTGAAGCGTCGCCCTGCACGTGCAGCCAGGTGACCTTGTCGCTGAAGAAGTATTCACGACATTCGTCCAGACTCAGGCCCGCGTGCTCATCGAAGCTGTCCGCATCGTAATCGCAGATGGTGATCAGGACCGGCCGCGTCGGACCCGTACGCGCCTTCAAGGTGCCTGGCGCGGTGCCCGGCGGGTGGTAACGCTTGCCGAACACAGCCATCAGGGCTCCCGGTAGCCGCTTGGCCGGACCTGAAGCTCGAAGTCCTGCGGGTTGTGCGTGAAAAAGAGACCGGCCTTGCGATTCGAATGCGAAGGCACATAGTCGATGGTTGCCTCGCTTTTTTCGACTTCCCGACCGCCGCTGCTCAGGCTCCCTTCGATAGTCAGCTCACCGGCGGTCGTGCCGCCCTCATTCGTGGCGCGAACCTCGACCAGATAGCCGCCTGGCTGCGGTCCGATGCCGAGCACCGACACGGTGACAGCCGGCGGCGAAGCCTCGCCTTTCATGGCTTCATAGGTGAGCACGGTGATGGCAGTGGCCACGAGTACGAGACCGATCGCACCCACGACCCATTCAGCGAGCGGTGCGGCATGCTGCTTGTCGCGATCGTCTTTCTGCGCGGATTTGTTTGCCATTGGGGTTTCTCTCGTCAGAGGATCAGTCGCGCCGCCGCCGCGCCGATTGCGGCGGGAAAGCCGAGCACGACAGTGCTCATGACGATGTGAGCGAGATCCATCCCGTCGGTGCGGCCGAAACTCCAGAGGACATACAGACTGATGAGCAGCGCGATCGCGTAGCCGACGACCGTAAACCGGATGAAGGCGCTCCACCAGGGCGTGTCGGGCGAAAGATCTGCCTGGCCATGAAACTGGACGGCGAATACAAAGGCATGCATGAGCAGGAGGGACAGAGCCGCGAGCGCAAGCACATACCATTCGGTCATCTGGTAGGCGATCAGCACCATCTCCTCCGTGGGGGCAACATTGAATGCAAGAAAAAGCGCACCGACCGCCATCAGGAAAGTCTCTCCGGCATAGCCCATCCCGCGCCGTTTATCATCTTCCTCGTGCTTGTTTTCGCCGCCCAGCAGGCTGCGGGCGAGCACGGCGCCGATGCTGGCGGGCACCGCCTGGAGCGCGATCTTGCCGATGACCTCGTCGAACGGCATGCCCGGCTCGAGCAAGCCGAACAGCAAGAGAATCAGGGCCGCAGCAACGAAACCGACCGCATAGGCGACGAACGCATCGACCACGTCGTCGATCGGGCGCGAGGTTTCCTCGAATCCGGTGAAGTACGACAGCCCGGCAAGAATCGGCAGGAAGACGATCATCAGCAGGGCGAGACGGAAGCGGTCCATGTGGAAGCCGAGCCACCACATCTCCATCGTCATGAACAGCGGCAGGGCGAAGATGATGGCTCCGCCGAAGGCGCGAGCGAGGCCGATCGCGAACTTGCGGTTGGCCTCCGCCTGCACGGACACTCTCAAAAGCGCCTCTCCCGGCTGGGGAGGGGGAAACTGCCGCTACGCAATCACTCGTCGCCGAACGCCCCGAACAGATGCAGGAGGCTCGTGAAAAGATTGTAGATGCTGACGTACAGCGTCACGGTCGCCATGATGTAATTGCGCTCTCCGCCGTGAATGATCGCGCTGGTCTGATACAGGATCAGGCCGCCCATGGCGAGCACGAACATGCCCGATACGGCGAGCGACAGCGCAGGGAGCTGAAAGAAAATCGCCGCCAGCCCGAGCACGAACGCACCGAGAATGCCGACCATGAGAAAACCGCCCATGAAGCTGAAGTCGCGCCGGCTCTTCAGCGCGTACGCACTGAGACCCAGGAAAGTCAGGCCGGTAGTGCCGAGCGCCGTCATGACCAGTTCGCCGCCGTTCGGCAGTTGCAGGTAAAGATTGACAATCGGGCCGAGCGTCATGCCCATGAAGCCGGTCAGGGCGAATATGAACACCAGCCCGAGCGCGCTGTTGCGAAACTTCGCCGTGAGGAACAGCAGCCCGAAGTAGCCGACCAGCGTGATGATCACGCCGGGGTAGGGCATATTGAACACGACCGCGAGCCCGGCCGTCAGCGCACTGAACAACAGGGTCGCCGCGAGCAACAGATAGGTGTTGCGCAGGACGGCATTGGTTTCGAGTGCCGACTCCTGGATGGCTGCGGGGGAATGACCGGTTTGCGGGTGCTGCATGTGATTTCCTCGAGCTTCGAATGCCGTCTATGATGACGTTCGCAGGGCGCGAAGTCTAGCCGCTGCCTTGCGCGCCCGGCTACGAATGGCGAGAATCCGCCCCACCGGAGAGGTGGCAGAGCGGTCGAATGCGGCGGTCTTGAAAACCGTTGTGGGCGAGAGCCCACCGGGGGTTCGAATCCCTCCCTCTCCGCCATTCAGGCAACAGGTGGCAGGCCACAAGTAACAGAAAGAAGAGGTTAACGAAGAGGGGATTCGAAACCCCGGTGGATGAACAACCGGGTTCGACAAATTCGCCGGGAGCGAATTTGAACGGCCGCAGGCCGGCCCGAAGGGCGGAGTACAGGGATGTACGGAGTAATCCCTCCCTCTCCGCCATTCAGGCAACAACAACGAGCTCTTCGACGTCTTCTGCGTGTCCCGGCGCCGGGTCGCGATTTCAGACTTCGCAGCCCGATGGAGACAGCGGTGGGGCCCAAGGTGGACAACGATGATTTGCTCGGGGAGCTGCGCATCGACCGGGGGCAGCGGGAGGATCACCGCGCGCCGCGACGTTGGCCGTGGATCTTCAGTGTTGTCGTCATCCTGATCCTGGCCGCGGGTGCCGCGCTGGCATGGTGGCTGTGGGCGGGCAAGGTGTTCGAAGTGCAGACCGCGACCGCAGTGGCGACCAGCGCGGCGACCGGGCAGGCAGCGGTGTTGGAAGCGACGGGCTATGTGACGGCGCGCCGGCAGGCCACCGTCTCGGCGCAGATTACTGGCACCCTCACCGACGTTCTGATCGAAGAAGGCGAGCGAGTTGAAAAAGGCCAGATTCTGGCACGCCTGGAGGATAGCGCCTACCGGGCGGGACTCGATGCAGCCAAAGCACGAGCCGCGGCGGCCCGCGCCCAGGTCGCCCAGAGCGAGGCGCAATTGACGCAAGCGCAGCGCGACTTTCAGCGCCAGCAGGATCTGGTCGGCAGCAGCCTGGTGTCGCAGCAGGCCGCTGATCAGGCGCGCACGGAGGTCGCCATGCTGGAGGCGCAGGTGAACGCCCAGCAGCGCCAGGCCGCGGCAGCCGCGGCCGAAGTCGAGGTTGCGCAAGTCCAGTTCGATTACACCGTGGTGCGCGCACCGTTCGCCGGGGTCATCGTCGCCAAGGCCGCGCAGGTCGGCGAGATTATTTCGCCGCTTTCGGCCGGCGGCGGATTTACCCGTACCGGCGTGGGCACCATCGTCGATATGGATTCGCTGGAAATCGAGGTCGATGTCAACGAGTCGTACATCAACCGTGTCAAGCCGAACATGCCGGTGCTGGCAGTGCTGGATGCCTATCCCGACTGGGAGGTCCCCGGTCACGTGATCGCCATCATTCCCACCGCCGACCGCAGCAAGGCGACGGTGCGGGTGCGCATCGCCATCGAAGACAAAGATCCGCGCATCGTTCCGGAAATGGGCGTGCGCGTGACGTTTCTCGAAAAGCAGCCGCAGCAGCCGGGCCAGGCGCAGAAGGGCGTGCTGGTGCCGGCTTCGGCGATCGTGGAACGCGCGGGCAACAGCGTGGTATTTGTCATAGACGGCGACACGGCGCGTCAGCGCGAGGTCGCGCCCGCGCCACAGACCTATGGCGACCTGCGTTTGCTGCCGAGCGGCGTTGCCGCCGGTGACACGCTGGTCGATGAGCCACCCGCCGACTTATTGGATGGCTCGACCGTCGAGACGAATTAGACGCAGAAGGATCGGATTATGAACACCCTCATCGAAATTCACGACCTCAGCAAGGTTTACGAGCGGGGTAAGGAAAGGCTCGAGGTTCTGCACCACATCGATCTCGAGATCGCCGAGGGCGACTTTATGGCGTTGATGGGGCCGTCCGGTTCGGGCAAGACCACGTTGCTGAATCTGATTGGAGGTTTGGACAGTCCGAGCGGCGGAAGCATTACGATCGCCGGCCAGCGCATCGATGAAATGAGCGGCGGCGAGCTCGCCAGATGGCGTGCAGCCAACGTCGGCTTCGTGTTCCAGTTTTACAACTTGATGCCGACTCTGAGCGCGCAGAAGAACGTCGAGCTGCCGCTGTTGCTGACCAGGCTCTCGGCGTCACAGCGCAAGCGCAATGCAGCAGTGGCGCTGAAGCTAGTGGGCCTGGATGATCGCGCCACGCACAAGCCCAACGAGCTCTCCGGCGGCCAGCAACAACGCGTGGCGATCGCGCGCGCCATCGTTTCCGATCCCACCTTGCTGGTGTGCGACGAGCCGACCGGCGATCTCGATCGCGCCTCTGCGGAAGAGGTGCTGACCCTGCTGCAGCGTCTCAACCGCGAACACGGCAAGACCATCATCATCGTCACCCACGATCCGAAGGCCGCCGATCACGCAACCTACACGCTGCATCTCGATAAGGGCACCCTGGCAGAGCAGTCGGCCGCAGTAGCTTGACGGCGAGGACCGAGACAGCAACATGAAGTACCTGCATTTGATCTGGGCGGCGCTGTTTCGCAGCAAGACCCGAACCATTCTGACCCTATTGTCGGTCGTGGCGGCTTTCCTGTTATTCGGCATGCTCGATTCGGTGCGGGTCGCGTTCGCATCGGGCGGCGATGTCGCCGGCGCTAACCGGATGGTAGTGACGTCCCGGTTTTCCATCATTCAGCCGTTGCCCTACAGCCTCAACGCCCGCATTCAAGCGGTGCCGGGCGTAAAACAGGTGGCGTTCGCAAACTGGTTCGGCGGCATCTACCAGGATCCGAAGAATTTTTTCCCGAACTTCGCCATCGGGCCGGGCTTTTTCGAGTTGTATCCCGAATACCGGATACCGGCGGAGCAACTCGAGAAGTACCAGGACACCCGTACCGGCGCCATCGTCGGTGCTGCACTCGCCGAGCGGTTTGGCTGGACGGTCGGCGACAAGATACCGCTGCAGGCCACCATCTTCCCGAACGAGACCAGCGGTAACGCCTGGACCTTCGACCTGGCCGGCATTTTCCGCGTCACCGACAGCAAACGCCGCGGCGAGGAAAACCAGATGATGTTTCACTGGGAATATTTCGACGAGGCAAACGCTTTCGGCAGCGGCAACGTGGGTTGGTACATCGTCAAGCTGGCCGACGGCGCCGACGCCAATGAAGTGGCGCAAACCATCGATGGGATTTCAGCCAATTCCGATCACGAAACCAAGACCCAGACCGAACAGGCATTCAACCAGGCGTTCCTGGAGCAGTTCGCCGATGTCGGTTTGATCGTGTCGGCGATCATGGCGGCGGTGTTCTTCACCCTGCTGCTGCTGACCGGCAACACCATGGCGCAGGCAGTGCGCGAGCGCATACCGGAATTGGCCGTGCTCAAGACGATCGGCTTTTCCAATCGCGCGGTGCTCGGTCTGGTGCTCGTCGAATCGATCCTTCTGGTGCTGATCGGTGGATTGATTGGCCTGGCATTAGCAGCGGTGTTGATGCCGGGAGTCAGCGCCAGCAGCAACGGTCTCATCAATCTGCCGACGGTGCCGGCGCAGACCTGGGCTATGGGGATCGTCCTGATACTGGCAATCGGTCTGGTCGTCGGCATGCTGCCCGCGTTGCGGGCGATGCGGCTGAATATCGTCGATGCGCTGGCCGGACGCTGAGGAACGCGGTATGGGCAAGCTGAAGAACTTTTTGCGCGGTCTGGGCTTGACGCTGATCGTGATCGCCGGTTTGGTGGGGTGGACCTTGTTGCCCTGGATCGCGGTACTGATTTGCGCAATGGCACTGGCCGCTTGGCTGATGCTGACGCGCAGCGGCCAGCGAACCTTGTCGGTAGCCCGGGTCGGTGTTGCCGGCATTCCGCAACGCTGGGGGGCCTCGCTGGTGATCGTGGTCGGGATCGCCGGCGTGGTCGGGGTGCTGGTGGCGTTGCTGGCGATGGGGGAGGGCTTTCAGGCAATGCTCGCCCAGACGGGGAGTGAAGATACTGCGATCGTCCTGCGCGGCGGCTCGCAGACGGAATTGAATTCCACCATCACCCGCGACCAGGCCACGTTGGTCGCGCAGGCGCCGGGCGTGGCCCGGGACGATCAGGGCCGACCGATCGCCTCGGCGGAACTGGTGTTGATCGCCAATCTGCCGAAGAAGACCAGTGGCACCGACGCCAATGTCGAGATTCGCGGCGTCGGTGCGGAAGCGTTCGATTTGCGGCGCAACGTGCAAATTGTCGAGGGCCGCGCATTCGAGCCCGGATTGCGTGAACTGATCGTCGGCGAGGGTGCGCAGGAACAATTCGCCGGCCTCGATCCCGGCCAGCAGATCGAGCTCAACAACCAGCAATGGACGATTGTCGGCGTATTCGCCTCGGGGGACGCCCACCAGTCGGAATTATGGGGCGACACCGAGACCCTGGCTTCGGCTTATCGCCGCGAGGCCTTTCAATCGGTGACGGTACGCGTGGTCGATTCCGGGGCGTTCGATACGTTCAAGGCGGCGTTGGCCTCGGATACGCGGCTGAAGCTCGATGTGTCCACGACCCTCGACTATTACAGCGAGCAATCCGAGGGGCTGACCAAACTAATCCGGATCCTCAGCATTACCGTGGGCAGCATCATGGCCGTCGGCGCCATCTTCGGCGCGCTGAACACCATGTATGCCGCAGTCGCCGGCCGCGCGCGCGAAATCGCCACCTTGCGGGCGATCGGTTTTCGCGGGCTGTCGGTGGTGGTCTCGGTGATGCTGGAGACCATGTTGCTGGCGTTCGCCGGCGGGGTAATCGGCGGCTTCATTGCCTGGATCATTTTCAATGGCTACACCGTGTCCACCCTGGGCTCCAACTTCAGTCAGGTGGTATTCGACTTCCGGGTCTCGCCGGGCCTGCTGTGGGACGGCTTGAAGTGGGCGCTCGCGATCGGCTTCGTCGGCGGTTTGTTCCCGGCGGTGCGTGCGGCGCGCTTGCCGGTGGCGACGGCGCTGCGCGAGCTGTGATCGGCTCAGGGATAAGCAATCATGCGCCTCGCCTGGAATGAGATCCGCGCGCGCGCGGCCCGTTTTGCTGATGAGTGGAAAGAGGCTCATTATGAAAGGGGCGAGGCACAAACTTTTTACAATGAGTTTTTCGAGGTTTTCGGCGTGTCCCGAAAGCGCGTCGCGAGCTTCGAAGAACCAGTTAAGCGACTGGGCAACCGGCGCGGGTACATCGACCTCTTCTGGAAAGGCGTGCTGCTCGTCGAGCAGAAGAGCGCCGGCCTCGATCTCAGGGCCGCCAAGGAACAGGCGCTCGACTATTTCCCCGGTCTGAAGGACGTCGAGCTCCCTCGCTATATCCTGCTGAGCGATTTCCAGACCTTCGAGCTTTACGATCTCGTCGAGAATACGGACACTCATTTCTTCCTCCGCGAGCTGCCCCGGCACGTCGAGGCGCTGGGATTCATCCTCGGGGTTCAAAAGCGTAGTTTCCGCGATCAGGACCCCGTCAATATCGCGGCATCGGAGCTTATGGGCAAGCTGCACGACGCGCTCAAAGCGTCCGGCTATCAGGGCCCGGATCTGGAGCGTTTCCTGGTGCGGTTGCTCTTCTGCCTGTTCGCCGACGACACCGGCCTGTTCGAGCCGCGCGGCATATTTCAGGAGCTGATCAGGAATCGCTCCGGCGAGGACGGCAGCGACATCGGTCACTGGCTCGGTCACGTGTTCGAGGTCTTGAATACGCCGATTGAGCGTCGGCAGACCACACTGGACGAGGATTTGCAGCAGTTTCCATATGTCAACGGCGACTTGTTCGCCGAACATCTCTGCGCCCCCGCCTTCAATTCCGGAATGCGGGCGCGGCTCATCGAAGCCTGTGAATTCTCCTGGGATGCGATTTCACCAGCCATATTCGGCTCACTGTTCCAGTCCGTGATGAACAAGAAAGAGCGCCGCGCGGCCGGAGCGCATTACACGACGGAAAAGAACATCCTGAAGCTTATCGAGCCCTTGTTCCTCGACGAGCTGCGAGACGAATTCCGGCGTCTGAAGCGGCGGCGTGACACGGGCCGAATTAAGGCGCTGACGGCATTCCATGAGAAGCTCGGGCGGCTTAAATTCTTCGATCCGGCCTGCGGATGCGGAAATTTCCTGATCATCGCCTATCGTGAGCTGCGCTCGCTCGAGCTCGAGTTGCTCCGGGAGGTCTATCCGACCGAGCGCCTCCAGCTCCAACGCGTCTTCGACGTAACCGCACTGTCGCGCATTAATGTCGATCAGTTCTACGGAATCGAGATTGGCGAGTTCCCTGCACGAATCGCCGAAGTTGCGCTCTGGATGATGGATCACATCATGAACAACCGGCTTTCGCTGGAGTTCGGTGAAAGTTACGCGCGCATTCCCCTGACCGTCTCGCCGCACATCCATTGTACGGACGCCCTCGAGTGCGAGTGGGCCGATATCCTGCCACCCGCGGATTGCGATTACGTGTTTGGCAATCCGCCGTTTGTCGGCGCGAAATATCAGACTCCGGCGCAGCGCGCCCAAGCGCGCCGGATCGCTTCGCTCGGGGGCTCAGGCGGCACTCTCGATTACGTGACGGCCTGGTTCCTGAAGGCAGGCGCATACGTCAAGGAAGGTTCGGCGACCATCGCTTTCGTGTCCACGAACTCCATCACCCAGGGCGAACAGGTAGCGCAGCTCTGGCCGCTGCTGTTCGGGCGATTCAAACTCGAAGTAGCGTTCGCCCATCGGACGTTTGCGTGGGGCTCGGATGCACGCGGCAAAGCGCACGTCCACGTAGTCATCATCGGGCTCGGACGTCGGGAGCGGGAGCCGGCGGTGAAACGGCTTTTCAGTTATGCCAACATCAAGGGCGATCCGGTCGAGAGCCGGCACAGCGCGTTGACGGCTTATTTATTCGATGGCGAGAACCTGGCCGATCGCCATCTCGTCGTCCGAGAACGCAGTCGGCCGCTTTCGGACGCACCGCGAATGGCAACCGGAACGCAACCGATCGACGGCGGGCACTACATCTTCAATGCGGAACAGCGTGCGGCCTTTCTGGCAGCAGAGCCGGGCGCAATGTCATTCATGCGGCCGTTCGTCGGCGCCGAAGAGTACATCAACAGCGTCGGCCGCTGGATTCTCGCACTTCAGGACGCGACGCCCCAGCAACTCAGGGCGATGCCGCTCGTCACGTCGCGGATGCGCGCAGTCAGGGCCTTTCGGGAGAAAAGCCAGCGCAAAAGCACGCTTGCGATTGCAAGTTATCCGGCCCGCTTCAACGTCGAAACCATTCCGGACCGGCCCTTTCTCGCCATTCCCGAAGTCAGCTCGGAGCGGCGGGAGTACATTCCGATCGGCTGGCTGGAGCCGCCGGTCATTCCGAGCAACAAGCTGCGGCTCATTATTAATGCCGACCTCTGGCATTTCGGCATCCTGACCTCGCGCATGCATATGGCCTGGACGCGATATGTCGGCGGTCGTCTCAAGAGTGATTACCAATACTCTGTCGGCGTCAACTACAACGCCTTTCCGTGGCCGGACGCGACGGACACAGAGCGCGCCAAGGTGCACGCGCTTGCACGAGCCGTGCTCGATGCGCGCGCGCTTTTCGCCGGCGCAACGCTGGCCGATCTGTCGACGCCGAGGTCATGAAGCCCGAGCTGCGCAAGGTCCATTGCACGCTCGATGGGGCTGTCGACCGGCTCTATCGCACAAAGCGTTTCGAAAGCGATCGCGAGCGGGTGGAGCATCTGTTCGGCTTGTATGAGCGATTGACAGCGCCGCTTGCGGTTTCATTGACTACGAAAACTGCGCGGGGCCGGCGCCGGATCATCTGAAGTTGCCGCTGCAGCATCTTTCATGCCGCAGCAGACGCTCTTACTTTCCGAAACACTGCTCGTATAAGACTTCGATCCTTTCGACCTCCGCTTCGGTGAGGGTCGAGAACTCTTTGTCCCGCGCTCTTTTCGAGAATCGGCCCTCGTTCTGATTCAAGAAGCGAAACAGCAGATCCACGGTGCGATGCGGCATATCGACGATCGTTTCGAGGCCGGCGGAAAATCGATCATACCGGCGCAAGAAATCGGCCTCGTCCGGCAGGTCCTTCTCTACGGTTCGTTGAACACACGAGTATAAGAATTCTGCGTGCGGTGTCGCATCGAAGAACCGATAGAAATCTCCTGTATCGTTAAGTACGCGAACATTGCCGTTCTCGGTGGATGTCCACCGGATAAGCGGTAGCAATTGTTTTGAATAGGCCTCGAGAACGCTTCGATAGTCGTTTGCCCTGTCGAGGATCACCGCGGACACAGGAAATACGACTCCCGGCGGATTGAAGCCCCGTTTCGACAAAACGTGATGAATGAGGTAACGATGGATTCGCCCGTTTCCGTCCTCGAAGGGGTGCGCATAGACGAAACCGAAGGCGAGAACCGCCGCGGCAATGACTGCATCCAACCGTTCTACCGGGCTCTGCTCGAATGACGACATACCTTCCACCAACTCCGGCAAGTCGTCGTGCCTCGCGCTGATGTGTTCCGGCAACGGCATCCTCGTGGCCCGATCATGTTCACCGACGAAGCCGCCCTCGACGCGGAGGCCGAGGTGAACGAATCGCGCATCGCCGATTACCAGTTCCTGGAGTCTCAAAAGTTCTTCCAGGTTGATCGGGTTTCGTCCTGCTTCACCGATGGCGCGTCCCCAACGATGAATGCGTTCCTGAGGTGGATATTCGCCTTCAATGGCAAAGCTCGATCGAGAATCCTTCAGAAGCAGGAATGCCGCTGTCCGGGCCAACAGATCCTTGGGAACGGTTGCGATGGCGCTTTGTGCCTTCGCCGACAAGTCCATGGCGATGAAGGCATCCAGCGTTCTTGTCCGAAATACGAGCGGGCAGAAACCCGGTGTGCCGGGAAGGTTGTTCCTGACCCGGTAGCGGGCAACATTGATTCCGTCGGTTGCATATTGTCGATCCGGATCGACAACAGGCACATAGCGGCCGCTGCGAGCGTCCTCGAGGTCAAGGTGATGTCCGGTCAACCATTCGTAAAGAAACCAGGTCCGGCGAGCGTAACTACCGGTCGGTTTTGACTTGATGACTGCCTCTACGGGCGCAGCACCGGCCGCTATGAAAAGGCGTTTGAGGACGGTGAGATCCAGCCCCTCGTATTTGAGTGCGAAGGTCAGATGCGCTCCAAGCGTGGGCTGAGGAGCATGTCTTGGCGTGAGGATTCGCCAGTCACCGCTCTCGATGATCCGGTGATGTTCTCCCGTGGCTGAGAGAGTCCGAGGCAATGGGGTAGCGAGATGGAAAGCGTCGATCAGCGCGGCGTAACCTGCGGGCGTCGCCGCACTTGGCAGACGTCGACCGTGAAAAACGGCCACAGGTCCTGAAAAAGAGGTTTCTGAGGTCCGATTCATGAATTTCGATACAAACTATGAATTTTCGATACAAAGACAGCCAGATCGTGAAAATTGATTGTCAACCATGAAAAACGATTATGCAAGCCCTAATTCGTGAATAGTAGTTATTCAGGCAGGGGTGCGGCTGACCCGAGATCCGCGCTGCCATCGGCCGCTGTTACACCTAGGGAAGCTCTGATTAACGATGATTATTGATCGATGTGGGACATTGATCTCGGCAATCGCTGTGACAAGTTGGTCAGTTCGCTGTTCTTGCGACTTTGTCG
>JACDCP010000236.1 GCA_013817465.1 Gammaproteobacteria bacterium
TGAGCAAAGACAATGGGGCTGTCTTGCACAGGCTTCGAGCCCGGAAAATGAGCAATGTCCCCGGGCGAGTCGCGGACTGGCTGACCGGGCGGCGGCACCGGGCCGCGCTGGTCGCCGCGGCGCTCGCCTTCCTGCCGCTGACGTATGTCCTGAGCGGCGCCACGGTGGCGCTCGTGACACTGCATGGCGGCGGGCGCGAAGGGCTCATCGTTTCGGCCGGCGCGGCTCTGGCAGCGGGCGTGTGGGTGCTGGTGCTGGGCGGCAACGTGGCCGGCGCGCTCGGCTATCTCGCGATACTGTTCCTGCCGGCGCTGGGGCTCGCTGCGCTGTTGCGCCGCACGGAATCGCTGACGCTCTGCCTGCAGGTCGCCGTGCTCGCCGCCACGGTCCTGCTGCTCGGCATGTTCGCCTGGCCGGGGGATCCGATCGCTTTCTGGGAACAAGTGGTCGAACAATGGGATCTGTTGTTGCGCCAGGCCGGTTTCGAGATGCCCGGGTTCGTCGAGCGCGTGGCGCCGTTCATGCCTGGCAGCTTCGCGGCGTCAATAATGCTGCTCATGCTGATGTGCCTTTTCGTCGGCCGCTGGCTGCAGGCGGCAAAGACCGAAGGACTCGAATTCGGGCCGGAGTTTCGTCGGCTCAAGCTCGGCTACCTGATTGCGGGGGCCGCTGCGCTGACGGCTGCCGGGGCGCTCATCAGCGGGGCGCTGCTGCTCAAGAATCTGGCGCTCGTGCTGCTGGGCGCCTGCCTGTTGCAGGGATTGTCGGTCGCGCATGCGGTCAGGGCGGCGAAGCGGCTGAGTGTGGGCTGGCTGGTGTTGCTGTACGTGCTGCTGGGCCTGCCGACACCGCTCCTGCCGGCGGCGACCGCGGCGCTGATCGGGCTCGGCTTGGTGGATAACTGGATCGACGTCCGGGAAAAGGTAAACCCAAAATGAACGTGATACTTCTCGAGAAAATCGACAACCTCGGCGACATCGGCGAGCAGGTCAAGGTCAAGCCGGGCTTCGGCCGCAATTACCTGCTGCCGCAAGGCAAGGCGGCCCTGGCGACGCCCGCCAACGTCGCGAAATTCGAAGCAAAGCGCACCGAGATCGAGACGCGCGCCGCAGGCGAGCTCGCGGAGGCGAACGAGCGCGCCGCCCGGCTGGCCGGGCTCGACATCCGGCTGACTGCCCGGGCCGGTGAAGAGGGCAAGCTGTTCGGCTCTATCGGCACGGTCGACATCGCGGAGGCGTGCACGGCCGCCGGTGTGCCGGTCGAGCGCAGCGAGGTGCGTCTGCACGAGGGCCCGATCCGCACGGCCGGCGAGCACCAAGTGGAGCTGCATCTGCACACGGGCGTCGATGTGCCGCTCAAGGTGACTGTCGTCGGTGAAGAATAGCGACAGCACGGGCCGTTTCCGCAGCCGCCGGCGCTCTCTCCGTGTGCTAAGGTGACGCCGATCCAGTCACTGCGTAAGCGTCCCTGATGGCTCGCGCCGCCCCGTCATCCAATGCCTCTCACGACGCGGAGCACCTCCGCGTGCCACCGCACTCCGTCGAAGCCGAGCAGTCCGTGCTCGGCGGCCTCATGCTCGACAACAACGCCTGGGACAAGGTCGCTGATCTGGTCGCAGAGGATGACTTCTACCGCCGCGATCACCGCCTGATATTCCGGGCGATCAACGAGCTCATCGAGCGCCGCCAGCCCTGCGACGCGGTCACGATTTCCGAAACCCTGGAAAGCCACGGCGAGCTCGGCGACGTCGGCGGGCTCGCTTATCTGGGCACGCTGGCGCGAGAGACTCCGAGCGCCGCGAACGTGCGGGCGTATGCTTCGATCGTGCGCGAGCGCGCGATTTTGCGCCGGCTCATTCAGGTGGGCGGCGAAATCGCGCAGAGCGTTTACGCAGCGGATGGCCGCGAAGCCGGCGAGCTCATCGACGAGGCGGAGCGGCGCGTCTTCGAGATTGCCGACTCGGGTCAACGGCGCGGCAGCGGTTTTCAGCCGCTGAAAGAGATCCTCACAAAATCGCTGGACCGCCTCGATACACTCTACAACACCGAAGGTGACATCACCGGCGTGGCGACGGGCTACAACGAAATGGACAAGAAGACCGCTGGGTTGCAGCGCGGCGACTTGATTGTCATAGCGGGTCGTCCGTCAATGGGAAAGTCGAGTTTGGCGGTGAATATCGCGGAAAATGCCGCTCTCAGCAAGGCAGGGATCCCGACTGCGATCTTCAGCATGGAAATGTCCGCCGAGCAGCTATCTTTCCGCATGATCGGCTCGATCGGGCGCGTCAATCAATCGAGCCTGCGCACAGGCAATATTTCCGACGACGACTGGGACCGCGTCAACTCGTCGGTCAAGCTGATGACCCGCGCGCCCATATTTATCGACGACACACCGGCACTGTCGCCGACCGAGGTGCGCGCGCGCGCGCGCCGTCTCAAACGGGAGCACGGTCTCGGCCTCATCATCGTCGATTACCTGCAGCTCATGCAGGTCGCAGGCACCAAGGAGAACCGCGCTACGGAGATTTCCGAAATCTCGCGCTCGCTGAAGGCGCTGGCCAAAGAGCTGGATCTGCCGATCATCGCGCTCTCGCAGCTCAACCGCAGCGTCGAGCAACGCACCGACAAGCGGCCGGTGATGTCGGATCTTCGCGAATGCGTCGCCAGCGATACGCTGGTGCTTCTCGCAGACGGTCGTCGCGTGCCGATCTGCGAGTTGATTGGTAGCCAACCACAAGTGCTTTCGATGTCGCCGCAAGGAAAAGTGGTCGCCGCAAAAAGCGACAAAGTCTGGTGTGTTGGCAAACGCCCGCTCCTGGAAATCGTGCTCGCAAGCGGGCGCCGGCTTCGAGCGACGGCGCAGCATCGGCTCTATGGCGGTGACGGTTGGCAGCGTGTGGACGAGCTCAGGATCGGCGAGCGACTCGCATACGTTAAGCGAATGCCGGAAAAAGTCGCTTTCTTTCGACAGACGTATAAGCGTGCAGCAACCCGCGAGCGAATCTGGCACTCGCTCGTCAAGCTTTCGGCTGCGCATAGCAACGTACCCACTGCAATGGCCACATTATCCGGCGCGTCAGTTGGCTTCGACCTGCGGCCTTGCTTTGCGTCCGCGTATCCGAGCTGGGCTGCGAATACGCGTTTTGGTCAAGCCAACGCGATCAGGGATCTCACCTGGGATCCCATTACGTCGGTCGAGCCGGCCGGCGAAGCCGAGGTGTTCGATCTGACTGTGCCCGGCCTGGAGAACTGGCTCGCGGACGGGATTGTTAGTCATAACTCGGGAGCGATCGAGCAGGACGCAGACCTCATCGTTTTCATTTATCGCGATGAGGTTTATAACCCGGACACGCAGCGCAAGGGCATCGCGGACATCATCATTGCCAAGCAGCGCAACGGTCCGATCGGCGACTTCCGGCTGACCTTCCTCGGCGAATACACGCGCTTCGAGAACCTCGTGGCCGAAGCTTACGGAGACGAGGCCTGGAGGTGAGGGGCGCGGCCCGGGCCGTCATCGACACACACGCGCTCCGGCACAATTTCGCACGAGCCCGCGCCGCGGCGCCCCGATCGCGCATCATGGCGGTCGTCAAGGCGAACGCGTACGGACACGGCATCGTGCCGGTCGCGCGCGCCCTGGCGGTCGCCGACGCGCTTGCCGTCGCGCGCATCGAAGAGGGCATGCGCGTGCGCGCGGCAGGCATCGAAAATCCGATCGTGCTGCTCGAAGGTGTCTTCAACGCAGAGCAGCTAGCGCTGGCTGCGCAGCAGGGCTTCGAGATTGTCGTGCATTCGACCGGGCAGCTCGAGCTGCTCAAGCTCCAGCGCACCGCGCAGCCACTGAAGGTCTGGCTCAAAGTGGACACCGGCATGCACCGCCTCGGCGTCGATCCGGACGACTTCGTCGCGTGTCTCGCCGCGCTCCGATCCTGCCCCGCGGTCGCGCAGCCGGTGCGTTTGATGACCCATCTGGCAAACGCCGATGATGCGTCGGACCCGACGAGCGAGGCGCAGATCGGATTGTTCGAGCGGCTGACGAATGGCATCCCGGGAGAGCGCAGCATCGCCAATTCGGCCGGCATTCTCGCCTGGCCTGCCAGCCATGCGGACTGGGTGCGGCCGGGCCTGATGCTGTACGGCGCGTCGCCGCTGCGGGATGCATCGGCGGCCGGCCACGGCCTCGAGCCGGCGATGACGCTCGCGACGGAGCTGATCGCCATAAAAACCGCGCGGGCGGGTGCGCGCGTCGGCTACGGCGGCATCTGGCAAGCCAGGCGGGATACGCTCCTCGGCGTCGCGGCGGTGGGCTATGGCGATGGCTACCCGCGCGCTATCCAGAACGGCACCCCGGTGCTGGTGAATGGACGGAAGGCGCCGATGGTGGGGCGTGTGTCGATGGACATGATCACCATCGATCTGACCGACTCGCCCGACGCCCGCGTCGGCGACCCGGTCGTGCTGTGGGGAAAAGGCCTGCCGGTAGACGAAATCGCGCCTCGCGCAGACACGACTGCCTACGAGCTGCTCTGCAACGTATCGCAGCGCGTGGAGCTGGAAGTCATCTAGGTGCCGGGCACCGGCATCCGTTTGCCACCGGCATTCGTTCGATGCGGTGCTGATTCTCGAAACGGGTGCCGGTGCCCGGCACCTGATCGGACTAGTTGTCGAAGAAGCCCATCTTCACGCCGGCGAGCTGGATCACGTCGTTGTCGTTGAGCTTGCGGGCCTGCTGGCCGATCGGCTCGCCGTTGACCAGCGGGTAATCGCCAGGCGTGCCGCTGTCCACGTGCACGACGTAATAGCCTTCGGACCGGCGCGTGATGGCCGCGATC
>JACDCP010000237.1:0-3005 GCA_013817465.1 Gammaproteobacteria bacterium
GTCTCGCCCCGTCGATCATCTGCTCGAGCTGCAAGCCTCCCTGCTTGCGCAGCCGCGCGAACTCACGGTAACCCGACTCGAAGATGCCTTCTATGCCGTGCGGTGAACGCTCACCGGTGCTGATGCGTCGGTACATCGCCGACAAATCGCCCCCGGACCAGAAGGTGCTCTCGAAGCGATCCGCAGCGGCATGCGCATTGTTGAGCACACGTCGCTTGTGAATGATCACGGCCCAGGAGGCGATCGAGGCCAGCAGCAGCAACACCAGCACGAGCTGCACGACGATGCTCGCCTCCACAATGAGACGAAAGATGGACAGGTCCGTGGTCATCGGGCGATCTCCGCGAAAAGTGGCTCAGGCAGGGGTCGGGGCCGGAAGCTGTCGGCGTCGAGGCAGGCCGCCCGCGTGCTGCCGTGGCAGAGCAGCTCGCCATCGGCAGAACCCCGGTAAATCTCCTGAGCGAAGCTGAAGCTGGTGCGCGTGTGGCCGGCGATCGAGGCGGTAACGCAAAGCAGGTCATTGAAACGCGCCGGCCGGCGGTAACGGATGTCCACGGCTACGATCACGAACAGAATGCGCTCGCGCTCGAGCAACTGATCCTGCTCGAAGCCCCGGGCGCGCAGCCATTCGGTGCGCGCACGCTCCATGAACTTGAGGTAGTTGGCGTAATAGACCACTCCGCCATTGTCGGTATCCTCGAAATAGACGCGCACCGGCCAGGTGAATGGTTCGTTCAACCCTCGAGGCACGCCCGGGAAGGCCGAATTCATTCGGCTGTACGGTCGCCGAATAACGACAGGTTTGCCGCCGCGCGCTCGGCAGGCGGTGCGGGCAGCCCGAAGTGCAGATACGCGTGCCGTGTTGCAATACGGCCGCGCGATGTGCGCATTATAAAGCCTTGCTGGATCAGATAGGGCTCGATGACGTCCTCCAGCGTGCCGCGTTCCTCGCCGATCGCCGCAGCCAGGCTTTCGATGCCGACCGGGCCGCCCTCGAACTTTTCGATGATGGTCAGCAGCAGCTTGCGGTCCATGGTGTCGAAGCCGTGCGGATCGACCTCGAGCATATCCATCGCCGCCTGGGCCACGTTCTCATCGACGCGACCGTCCGCCCGGACTTCCGCGTAGTCACGCACGCGACGCAACAGCCGGTTTGCAATACGCGGCGTTCCGCGCGCGCGGCGTGCGATCTGCGCAGCGCCGCCGGCATCGATATCGAGGCTCAGAATACGCGCGGCGCGAACGACGATCTGCGCGAGCTCCGCCGGATCGTAGAAGTCCAGTCGTTGCACAATGCCGAAGCGGTCACGCAGCGGCGAGGTGAGCAGTCCCGCACGGGTGGTAGCGCCGACCAGCGTGAACGGCGGCAGGTCGAGTTTGATCGAGCGCGCGCCCGGCCCTTCGCCGATCATGATGTCGAGCTGGAAATCCTCGAGCGCCGGGTACAGCACTTCCTCGACCACAGGGCTCAGGCGATGGATCTCGTCGACGAACAGCACGTCTTTCGGCTCGAGGTTGGTGAGCAGGGCCGCGAGATCGCCTGGCCGCTCGAGCACCGGCCCCGAGGTCTGGCGCAGATTGACGCCGAGCTCGTTGGCGACGATGTGCGCGAGCGTGGTCTTGCCCAGGCCCGGCGGGCCGAAGATGAGCAGGTGATCGAGCGCCTCACCGCGGCGCCGTGCGGCCTCGATGAAGATGCCCATCTGCTCCTTGACGGTGCTCTGCCCGATGTATTCGGCGAGCACCCGCGGGCGCAGCGCGCGGTCGAATGCCTCATCCTCCGTGCTGGCCTGCCCCGTGATCAGGCGATCCTGCTGGACGGTCATGTCATCGGCTCATGGCGCGGCCGCAGCCTTCAGCGCCCGGCGGATGATCTCTTCGGTGGCGAGGCCGCTCGAGGATATCGCCTGCAGCATTTTCGTCACCTCTGATCCCTTGTAGCCGAGCGCGATCAGCGCACCGAAGGCCTCGCGCTCCGGCGTGCCGCCATCGGCGCCGATCAGCGTGCCGTCCTTCACCGTGCCCATGGCGGCGATGCGATCGCGCATCTCGACGATAAGGCGCTCGGCCGTCTTCTTGCCGATGCCGGGCACGCGCACCAGCGTTGCGGCATCCTCCTGTTGCACGCAGCGAGCGAACTCGTCGACAGTGATGCCCGAGAGGATAGCCAGCGCGATACGTGCGCCCACGCCGGATACCCTGATGAGATTGCGGAAGAGCTGGCGCTCCGCTTCAGTGGCAAAGCCATACAGATTGTGCGCGTCCTCACGTACCGAGAGATGCGTCAGCAGCCTGAGCTCCCGGCCCAGTTCCGGTAGCTGGTAGAACGTCGACATGGGCGCCTCGAGCTCATAACCGACGCCCTGCACCTCGAGCATGAGCCGCGGCGGCTGTTTGAAGCACAGGCGCCCCTGCAGACTGCCGATCACGTCGAGGCCTGGGGCAGCAGAATGGCCTGCGCCAGCGCGGCGCGCGTGCTGCGGGCATTCGCATGACAAAGCGCCACCGCCAGCGCGTCCGCCGCATCGGCCTGCAATTCCCCGCGCAATGCCAGCAGTGCCTTGACCATATGTTCGACCTGCGCCTTCTGCGCACCGCCGCGCCCGACGACCGCCAGCTTGATTTCGCGCGGCGCGTACTCATGGACCGGCACGTTACCGGCGAAGGTAGCGCAGAGTGCCGCCGCACGCGCCTGACCGAGCTTTAGCGCACTGTCCGCATTACGGTGCACGAACACCCGCTCGATGGCGATTTCGGTCGGCACGTATGTGACCACCAGCTCGCCGGTGCGCAGGAAGATCTCGCGCAGGCGCACGGCGAGCTCGCCGTCGCCGCTGCGGATCGAGCCGCTTGCGACATAAGTCACACGCGATCCCGTCACGTCTACAACGCCGAAACCGGTGATTCTGGAGCCGGGATCGATGCCGAGGATGCGCAGGTATCGCACGGCTGGCTCAGGGCTCCGCCAGGGCCTCATCGGGAACATCCGCGTTTGAGTACACGTT
>JACDCP010000237.1:3015-4807 GCA_013817465.1 Gammaproteobacteria bacterium
CGTTCTGCACATCCTCGATATCGTCGAGCGCCTCGAGCAACTTGACCATACTGGCGGCGTCGCCGCCGCGAAGCGCGACAGAGATGGCCGCGCGCATGGTGATCTCGGCGTCCGCGGGCACATGGCCCGCCTCGAGCATGGCCTCGCGCACCTGTCCGAGCTCGGCCGGATCGGTAAGCACTTCCAGCGAACCGTCGCTATTGGTCACGATATCCTCGGCGCCGGCCTCTAGAGCGGCACCGATCACCTCATCCTCATGACTGGCGGCAGGGAAACAAAGCTGACCGACCTGCTTGAACAGATACCCGACCGATCCGTCAGCGCCGAGATTCCCGCCGTGCTTGGAGAATGCGTGGCGAATGTCGGCTACCGTGCGTTTGCGATTGTCCGTCATGCAGTCGACCATGACGGCCACCCCGCCCGGGCCGTAGCCCTCGTAGCGGATTTCCTCATAGGCATCGCCGCCGCCTGCGCCCGAGCCGCGGCGGATCGCGCGCTCGATGTTGTCCTTGGGCATGCTTGCAGCCTTGGCCTTGTCGATCGCCAGCCGGAGCCGCGGGTTCATGTCGCCGCCCGACTCGCGAGCCGCAACGGTCACCTCGCGGATGAGCTTGGTGAACAACTTGCCGCGCCGCTTGTCCTGGGCACCCTTACGGTGCTGAATATTCGCCCACTTGCTGTGCCCGGCCATAGGGATCGGAGGCTACTCGACCTGGAAGTTGAGCTTGATGCCGATGTGCAGACCGGTATCGAAAGTCACGTCGGGCGTGTCGGAGAATTCGGCCTGAATATTGCGCAAGCCGAGGTATAGATCCGCCTCGCGCAGCAGATTGTAGCGGACGTGCACGCCGATCTCGCGATAGCCTTCCACGTCGCTCAAGCCGAGCACGTCCGGCGCAAAGTACACTTGACCGCCCGCGCCCAGACGATCGTACTGCGGGAAAGTGTAGTCGAGGAAGCCGCCGAGCCCGAGCGCGCCGCCGCGCGAGTCACCCCGGTCCGCGTCGATGAAAAAAAGCTTGCCGCCCAGCCCGGCACGCAGTGTGCTCGCGCCCCCGGATGCGAAGTCGACGAGATGCAACCCTGCGTGAACGATGTTGCCGGTCTCCTGATGGTGCAGCCAGCCGGCGTCCGCCCTGAGCTGCTCGCCGGCGACGGGCCATGCGTAAACCAGGCGCGCCGCATCGTCGTTGACGTCGAGTTGCAGCGCGTCGGCGCGCGCAGCGGGAATCGCCACGGCCATAGCGATAGCAATGGCGAAAATCGCGGGCAACGCCGCGAGCGCGGCACATGTTGAATCGAAATGCATCATGGATGCTTCCCTGGTGAGCTTCCGGATGCTGCGCCGGATAGAATGCCGTAGCCATGGCCGCTGGCGCAGCGCGTAATGCGGGTATGATAGCCGCATTTATGGGTTCTGCGCACACCACGCCTTCAGGCCAGACCGGAAGCCCGCTCGGCGCCGTCGAACAGGCGCGCAGGCTGGTGCGCGCAAATCTTCGCGAAAACGCACGTGAGGCCGCGGAGCGCGCAGCGGACCTGTCCGCGACCGTCGAATCTCTCGGGGTGGATCCGGTCATCGTCACGGCCGCGACGCTCTATCCGCTGCTCGAGCGCGGGCTCATCGGCGTGGCAGCGGTCGAGGAAGCTTTCGGCGCCGAGGTGACGCGGCTGACGCGTGAGCTCGTGCGCCTCGCGGCGTTCCGCTTCCCCACTGCGGCCCGGCCCGGAGACGAAACCGCGCCGGAGCAAGCCGAAGCGCTGCGCAAGATGCTGCTCGCGATCGTTGCTG
>JACDCP010000238.1 GCA_013817465.1 Gammaproteobacteria bacterium
GGCGCGCGCCATGCAGGCGGCGCTGGAGCGCGAATGGACGGCCGTGCCGGTGATCGGTGGCGAGCATATCGATGGCGCCACAACACCGTCGATCGATCCGACGGATATTCGTCGCGTCGTCGGCACAGTAGTGCCGGCCACGGAATCAGACGTCGACCGTGCGCTCGAAGTCAGTACGCAAGCGCAGCCGGACTGGGACCGCACACCGCCTGCGGAGCGGGCGGAGATTCTCGAGCGTGCAGCAGCGCTTTTCGAGGAGCGCGGCGCGGAGCTCATGGCGCTCGCCGTGCGCGAAGCGGGCAAGTCAATCCCGGATGCCGTCTCCGAGCTGCGCGAGGCCGTGGATTTCCTGCGCTATTACGCGGCCGGTGCGCGCGAGCAGTTTGGCAATCCGCAGCGCCTGCCCGGGCCCACCGGCGAAAGCAACACGCTGTCGCTGCACGGTCGCGGCGTATTCCTATGCATCAGCCCGTGGAACTTCCCGCTCGCGATCTTCACCGGCCAGATCGCCGCCGCGCTCGCCGCCGGTAACAGCGTGCTCGCCAAGCCCGCCGAGCAGACCTCGTTGATCGCGGCGCACGCGGTCCGGCTCATGCACGAGGCCGGCGTGCCAGGAGACGTGCTGAATTTCCTGCCGGGCCGCGGCAGCCTCATAGGACCGCGTGCAACGGCGGACCCACGCATCGCCGGCGTGGCGTTCACTGGCTCGACCGACACCGCCTGGCGCATCAACCGCTCGCTGGCCGCCCGCGACGCGCAGATCGCCTCCCTGATCGCCGAAACCGGTGGCCAGAACGCTATGATCGTCGACAGCTCGGCCTTGCCGGAGCAGGTCGTGCTCGATGTCGTCGCCTCGGCCTTCCGCAGCGCCGGCCAGCGCTGCTCGGCCTTGCGCGTGCTGTTCCTCCAGCGCGACATCGCCCCGCGCGTGCTCGAGCTGCTGGCCGGCTACATGGATGAGCTGATCGTCGGCGATCCTGCGTTGATGAGCACCGACATCGGCCCCGTCATCGACATGAAGTCGCGCGAGGCGCTCGAAGCACATGCCGAGGCGATCGCCGCACGCGGCAAGCTCATCTACCGCTGCCGGCTGAACGGCGCGCCCGGGCATGGCAGCTTCTTCGCCCCCATGGCGGTCGAGATTGACGCGCTCGACTGGCTCGAAGGCGAAGTCTTCGGCCCGGTGCTGCACGTCATCCGCTACCGCGCCCGGGATCTGGACAACGTGATCGAATCGATCAACGCGACCGGCTTCGGTCTCACCTTGGGCGTGCAGAGCAGAATCGACAGTGGCGCGCGCGCCATCGGCCGCAAAGCGAATGTCGGCAACGTCTACGTGAACCGCAACATGATCGGCGCCGTGGTCGGCGTGCAGCCGTTCGGCGGCTGCGGGCTCTCGGGAACAGGCCCGAAAGCCGGTGGTCCGCATTATCTGCACCGCTTTGCTACAGAGCGGACCCTCACCATCAACACGGCGGCAGTCGGGGGCAACGCCACCTTGCTGTCGCTTGCTCCAGACTGAATCGCGGCCGTTCAGTGCCAAAAACGATTTCAGCACGACGTCCGCAAGCAATCGTGATCGCTGGGCCGAATGGCGCAGGAAAAACGTCGGCTGCCCCGGATTTGCTTCGAGATGCAGTCGGAATAGAGGCGTTTGTCAACGCGGATGTCATCGCGCAGGGGCTTGCCGGATTCAGCCCTCAGTCTGCTGCATTCGCGGCCGGCCGAATTATGCTGCGTCGCCTGCATGACTTGGTTCAGGATCGCGAAGACCTGGCTTTCGAAAGCACGCTAGCGGGACGCACAACCCAACGTTTGATGGCTGAGCTGCTGTCGACAGCAGCTTCCCGGATGGACGCACACTCATCGCCCGCGGAATGGGGACTGGTATCCCCGTGGTGCTGGACGCAAACTTATGGCAAGAGATTCGTAGACGGATCGAGGAGGCTGGATGAGCCCGACACCTTCGCGAGACATCGCAAAGATCATTCGGGATGGCACGGCCATTGATAGAGCTATCGTGGCCGCCCACCGCCGGGTGATCCTGCGACACAGGCAGCTCGGCGTGCCTCTCGTCATTTGGCGAGACGGCCAAGTGGCCGAGGTGCCGCCAGAAAGCGTCGAGCTGCCTGAGGTCAGCGGCGATTTTGAGTCGCAAGAGCGCTGAACCGAGCGTCAGCAACGTTTACGTGAACCGCAACATGATCGGCGCCGTGGTCGGCGTACAGTCCTTCGGCGGCTGCGGGCTCTCGGGAACGGGCCCGAAAGCCGGTGGTCCAAATTACTTGCACCGCTTTGTTACGGAGCGGACCCTCACCATCAACACGGCGGCAGTCGGCGGCAACGCCACTCTGCTGTCGCTCGCGGCGGACTGAATCGTCGGTTACCGTGTATCTTCGTCGGGCCGGATTCATCCGGCCGTTCAGCTCACGACATCGCAGTCGGACCTTATTCTCTCGTTGGATCAATAAGTTATGGATAGAATCACAACTGATTTATTAAGGGACTGGGCCTGGTGGATAGCCGGCGGAGTGGTCGTGCTCCTCCTGCTGGTGTTGCTCATCTTCTTCTACCGGTCGAAAGACGAAGTACCGGCGACCCGACCGGAGATCGAGGTGCCACAGGTCGACGTCGAACCCGAGCCGGACACTGAGCCGCAGCATCCATTGCCGCCCGTCGAAGACGAGGCCACCGCCGACGAAGCCGAACCTCTGCCGCCGCTACCACCGCTCGACGAAAGTGACGAAAGCATCACCGGCGCGCTCGCGGACGCGATCGGCGTCGAAGCCGTGAAGCGGCACCTGATCGAAGAGAACATCATCCCGAGCATCGTCGTGACGATCGACAACCTGGCGCGCGACGAGCTGGCGCTGCGGCTGCGGGCCGTCACGCCGGTGCAAGGACAATTCAGCCCGTCCGTCCAGGAGGGCGAATTCGAGCCCGGTGAGGAGGAGTACGAGCTTCGCGAGGAAGATTTCGAGCGCTACGAGGCCGCGGTGAAGCTGGTCGAATCCACCGACACTGAGGATATCGTCGCGCTGTATCGCCGCTACTATCCGCTGTTCCAGACCGCCTACGCGGATCTCGGCTATCCGGCGCAGTACTTCAACGACCGTCTGGTAGAAGTGATCGACCACCTGCTCGACGCGCCGGAAGTCGAGCCCCCGATCGAGCTGACCCGCCCGTTCGTCCTCTACGAGTTCGCCGATCCCTCGCTCGAAGGACGCTCCGCCGGCCAGAAGATCCTGATCCGCATGGGCCCCGACAACGCAGCGGCCATCAAGGAAAAGCTGCGCGAAATCCGCGAAGCCGTCAGCACCACCACCCCGGTCGATGCCTCCTGACATGTGCAGCAATCCCTATCTCGTCGTTCCGGCGCAAGCTCCCTCTTCGTCATCCCGGCGAAAGCCGGGACCCAGTCAATTAACCCGGGAATGCGCAGCATTCCCGACCGCCCCATGACCATCAGCATCTTCGAAATCTTCAAAATCGGCGTCGGCCCCTCGAGCTCCCACACCGTCGGCCCGATGCGCGCCGCCCGCGAATTCGTCCTCGCCCTCGAATCCGCCGGCCAGCTCGCCGACGCTCGCAAGCTCACCATCCAGCTCTACGGCTCCCTCGCCCTGACAGGTCGTGGCCACGCCACCGACACCGCCGTCCTCGCCGGCCTCGAGGGCACCGAGCCCGCGACCGTCGATCCCGACGCCATGGCGAAATCCATCGAGCGCATCCGCGAGAGCGGCCGCATCCGCCTGCTCGGCCAACACGAGATCGACTTCGACGAGCCGATGGACTTCCTCTGGCATCGCACCGAGGTGCTGCCGCGCCACTCGAACGGCCTGCGCTTCACCGCGCTCGACGCGGACGAGAAAGTGCTCGCGCAGGAGACGTACTACTCCATCGGCGGCGGCTTCATAGTCAGCGGCGACGCGCCGGAGGACGAGCGCAAGCCCGCGGGCGACCGAGAAGTTCCGTACCCGTTCAATAACGCCGACAAATTGCTCGGAGCCGCGCGCGAGCATCGGCTGCGTATCGCCGACCTCGTGCTCGAGAACGAGAAGACCTGGCGCAGCGAGCCGGAGATTCGCGACAAGCTGCTCGAGATCTGGTCGGTCATGCAGGCCTGCGTCGAGCGCGGCTTCCGCGAGGAAGGCGTGCTGCCGGGCGTGCTCAAGCTCAGGCGCCGCGCGCCGAAGCTCTACCGCGATCTCACCGCGGCAGGCCCGGCCGGCCCGATGGACTTCATGGACTGGGTCAACGCTTGGGCGCTGGCCGTGAACGAGGAGAACGCTGCGGGCGGGCGCGTCGTCACGGCGCCGACTAACGGCGCCGCGGGCATCATCCCGTCAGTGCTGCATTACTACCGGCGCTTCATCGACGGCGCGGACGAGGAGGGCGTGATCCGCTTCCTGCTCGTCGCCGGCGCCATCGGCATTCTCTATAAGAAGAATGCGTCGATCTCCGGCGCCGAGATGGGCTGCATGGGCGAGGTCGGCGTCGCCTGCTCGATGGCCGCGGGCGGGCTCACCGCCGCGATCGGCGGCAGCAACGAACAGGTCGAGAACGCCGCCGAGATCGGCATGGAGCACAACCTGGGGTTGACCTGCGATCCGATAGCTGGTCTGGTGCAGATTCCGTGCATCGAGCGCAACGCGATGGGCTCGATGAAGGCGATCAACGCCTCGCGCATGGCGATGCGGGGGGACGGCACGCACAAGGTGTCGCTGGATCAGGTGATTGCGACCATGCGGCAAACGGGGCGAGATATGC
>JACDCP010000029.1:0-11072 GCA_013817465.1 Gammaproteobacteria bacterium
TGAATGTTTGTCAGGGCCTGCTGAATTCGCTGCAGGTATCGAGCTGGGAGATCGAGGAGCTCGTGCAGATCGCCCGCGATCAAGGCGCGCTCGGCGCGAAGGTCACCGGCGGCGGCGGCGGCGGTTCCATGATCGCGCTGTGTCCGGACGACGCCGGCCGGGTTGTCAAGGCGATCCAGGACGCCGGCTATCACGCCATGGAGGTGACTATTGGATAGTCGGGCGCTGCGCGACGAGGTCGTCTCGAGCGATGCCGAGCAGCTCATCCTGGTCGATGACGAGGACCGCGAGATCGGTCACGACAGCAAGGCCGACTGCCACGACGGCCAGGGCGTGCTGCACCGCGCGTTCTCGTTGTTCGTCTTCAACGACGCAGGCGAGCTGCTGCTGCAGAAGCGCAGCGCGTCGAAGCGTCTCTGGCCGCTTTACTGGTCGAACAGTTGTTGCAGCCACCCGCGCCGCGGCGAGGGCATGAAAGAGGCGATTCACCGCCGGCTCGAGCAGGAGCTGGGGCTCGAAAGCGATCTCGAATTCCTGTACAAATTCAAGTATCAGGCCCGATACGGCGAGCTGGGCGCCGAGCACGAGCTGTGCTGGGTTTATGCCGGTCACGCGCGCGGCCCGGTTCGGGTCAACGCGAATGAAGTCGCCGAATGGCGCTATGTCCGCCCGGCGCAGCTCGACATCGAAATCGCCCGCCGGGCGGAATGGTTCACGCCCTGGCTCAAGCTCGAATGGGAACGCATCCGCAGGGAATTCGCCGGCTCGATCAAACAGCGCGCATGAGCATCCCGCTGATCCAGCAATATCGCGTCGGCAGCTACATTCTCGGCCGAAAGCTGCGCGGAAAGAAGCGCTACCCCCTGGTGCTCATGCTGGAGCCGCTGTTTCAGTGTAACCTGGCGTGCGCCGGCTGCGGCAAAATCGATTACCCGGATGGCATTCTCAAGCGACGCATGAGCGTCGCCGAAGCGCTCGGGGCCGTCGACGAGTGCGGCGCGCCCGTGGTGTCCATCGCCGGCGGCGAGCCGCTGGTGCACAGAGAGTTGCCGCAGATCGTCGCAGGCATCATCCGGCGCCGAAAGTTCGTCTATTTGTGCACGAACGCCATTTTGCTGCGCAAGCGCATGGACGATTACACGCCCTCCCCTTATCTGACGTTCTCCATCCATCTTGACGGCAAGCGCCAGCGTCACGACGCATCTGTCTGTCAGGAAGGCGTGTATGACAAGGCCGTAGCAGCGATAAAGCAGGCTCTGGAGCGGGGCTTCCGCGTCACCATCAACTGCACGCTCTTCAGCGGCGAAAACGCCGATGAAGTGGCGGACTTTTTCGACGACGTGACGGGCCTCGGCGTCGAGGGCATCACCCTGTCGCCCGGCTATAGCTACGATCACGCGCCGCGCCAGGACTTGTTTCTGGCGCGCACGCAAAGCAAACAGCTCTTCCGCGACATTTTCCGGCGCGGCCGTGAACGCCGGTGGCTTTTCAACCATTCGAGCCTGTATCTGGATTTCCTCACCGGCAACCAGACGTACCACTGCACGCCTTGGAGCAACCCGACCTACAACATCTTCGGCTGGCAGAAGCCCTGTTATCTGCTGATCGACGAAGGCTATGCATCGAGCTATGCGAAGCTCGTGAGCGACACGGCATGGCATCGTTACGGAACTGGCCGCAACCGTAAGTGTGACAACTGCATGGCGCACTGCGGCTATGAAGGCACGGCGGTGGACGATACCTTCGCGCATCCACTGAAGGCCCTCGGCGCCTTTCTGCGCGGGCCGCGGATCGAGGGCGACATGGCGCCCGAGGTGCCGCTCCTGTATACCGATCGCGCGGAGACCGACGCCGTGCTCGTGCCAGTCGAGGGCATCGCGCACCGCGAACGCAGCTCCGCCGCGTAGGACATTCCTGTAAAAAAGGGGACATTCCTGATTTCCGCATCCACGGTGCGAAAGTACGAATCACGTCCACGGAAATCAGGAATGTCCCCTTTTTTACCACCGTCGATGCGAAAGTCAGGAATGTCCCCTTTTTTGCTCTGCCTTGCCGGGGGCCTCTCGGCCTGCGTGAGCTTCGTGCACGTCCCTTTCGAACCTGATTCCCGACGCTTCATGCCGGCGACACTGACTACCGATCCGTTGTTTGCTTACGAGCGCCGCGCGGTACGAGCCGACAATCATGTGCTCGTAGAGCTGGAGACGCCGAACTACGTGGTGCGCGAGCTGAGTTTTCCGTCGGCCGGGGAGAATGGACAGGACGGCGATCTGGTCACCGCACGTTACTATCAGAGCAGGAAGCCGGGCCGCAAGCCGCTCGTGATCGTGCTCCCCATCTGGGGCACGCACAAATACCCTTCAGAGAAGACCTCGTGGAGCCTGCGCAAGCGCAGCGGAGGCGATATCAGCGTGTTCGAGCTGCGCGGGGACGAATACCTGATCGACTGGCCCGCCATGGCCGCAGTGCACAGCGAGTCGGCTTTTGCGTCGCTCGCCGGCGAGATGGCCGGACGCGTGATCACGACCGTGATCGACATCCGGCGCGTCGTCGACTGGGCCGAACAACAGCCCGATATCGATGCCTCGCGCATCGGCCTCATCGGCTTCAGCCTGGGCGCCGTCGTCGGGGCATCGGTCGTGACGAACGAGCCCCGCATCGCAGCCACTGTGCTGGCGATGGGCGCTGCCAATCCGGGCGAAGTTTTTGCCTACTGCGACGGCAAGCTCGCCATGATGCGCGAGGCCATCCTGTCGCGCTTCGACTGGAGCCTGGAGCAGTACAAGGCGGTGCTGGACGCCGCCGCGTTCGCCGCCGCCGACGCTGCGCGGTTTTCCGGCCGGGTCGACCCCGCGCATGCGCTGATGATCGATTCAGTGAATGACAACTGCATGCCCGAGTCGACCCGCGACGCGCTTTGGGAAACGCTCGGCCGCCCCGAGCGGATCAGCTTCCGCTACAGCCACAAGCAATCGTTCCTCGCCATGACGCCGCTCGGCTTCAACTTCATGAACCGAATAATCTTCGACTTCATCGAAACACAGCTTTTGTCTGAATAGGCTGTTTCCGTCTGCACAGACCCGATTGCTCCGGCAAAAACGCAGGAATATATCGAGATGGTGGTATTCATCAAGCTTCGCCAGCACTATTCACAAGTCGATCGCCTCCTCAAGCACATATCGACGAAGATACGGATTCAACTCATGTTCGGGGACAAGGTCTACCCTGCGCCCGGTAAACTCCGCCAGCCGTTCCGCCAGCGGCAGACGTTGAGCAAACAAATCGTAGCCGGGTGCAAAATCCACCAGGAAATCGATATCGCTGTCGGGGCGTTCCTCGCCACGCACCACCGAGCCGAATACGCGAATACGCTGAGCGCCGTGTTGACGTCCCGCCGCGATGATCGCATCTCGTGAGCGATGCAGGATATCAATAAGCATCAGAATTGCTCGAGCAGGCCGGATACCAAGGTATCGTGATTTTAGTCTGAGACATGCTCTTTTATTCGCCTTGATTTCCGTTTGGCCGCGTTGGACACTGTCGATCAGTTCGATCAGCGGCCCCGTGAAGACAGTCGACCCTGTCCCATGAGCGTGTCCCGCGCCTGCCCGCGGCGGCAATCATCGAGCTCATTGTCGCCGGATTTCAGGATTCCGCAATCACCGGATTGCACAATACACCGACGCCTTCGATCTCGACTTCGATGACATCCCCCGGCTTCATCCACAGACGCGGGTTCCGCGCAAATCCGACCCCTGCCGGTGTACCCATTGCGATCACGTCGCCCGGTTCCAGCGTGCAGCACTCGGTCAACATCGCAATGATCTTCGACACACTGAAAATCATCTCGGTGGTGTTCGAATCCTGAAGGGTTTCGCCGTTCAATCTGGACTGGATGCGCAGCCCGGCAGCTCCCGGCGGCAGCTCATCGGGCGTGACGAGCATCGGACCGAAGCCGCCGGTCGCGTCGAAATTCTTGCCGATGGTCCACTGCGTGCTGCGTCGCTGATAGTCACGGATCGACGCATCGTTGAAGCACGAATAGCCGGCGACGTAGTCCAGGGCATCCTGTTCGCTCACGTGGCGCGCACGTTTGCCGATGACGACTGCAAGCTCGGCCTCGTAATCGAGCTGTTCGGACACGCGAGGGCGGACGATCGGCGCATTGTGCGCGACCAGCGTAGTGCGCGAGCGCATGAAAAAGGCCGGATAGTCGGGCCGGTCCTGGCCGCCTTCTGCGGCGTGATCGACATAGTTGAGCCCGACGCACAAATACTTTCCGGCGTTGCCGATCACCGGCCGGAGCTCGAGACCGGCAAGCTTGTGCCGCATGTTTCGGGGCGCATGGTCGGCAGCGCGCTCGGCGCTCTCGAAACTTTCCCGCCCTGCCGTGAGAAAGCGTTTCAGGCTGCGCGGCAGCTCCGGATCCGCCAGCGACAGGTCGATGACTTGCTCGCCCTCGACGACGCCTATCGCGGTATAACCACGCCGGGTGTTGAAAGAAACCAGTCGCATATTGATCAGCCGCGGGCCGGACCTATCGCACGATAAGCGCCAGAGCCTTGGGGGGAGGTTGGTTGTGGTCGGGGCGAGAGGATTTGAACCTCCGACCCCCTGCACCCCATGCAGGTGCGCTACCAGGCTGCGCCACGCCCCGACCGAAGGGGCGCTATTGTACAGGCAAGATGCCGGTCATCCAGTCGGGTAAGGTGCCCGGGCACTTGGTCCTTTTCAGGGGCCAGGTGCCCGGAACCTTGCACGCGGCACCTTTCACGGCATCGGCATCTTTGAGGAAAGAACGCGAAGAATCAGGATTAACGTCTCAGAATCTTTAGTATTTCTTCTAATTCCACACGGAGCTGCTTGACGATCTGCTGGCTCTGGCTCACGTCTTCCTTGGCGTGCTCGCCGGTGAGCTGCAGGCGCGCGCCGCCTATCGTGAAGCCCTGCTCGTAAAGCAAGCTTCTGATCTGGCGGATGATGATGACGTCCTGGCGCTGGTAATAACGCCTGTTGCCGCGCCGCTTGACCGGCTTGAGCTGCGGGAATTCCTGTTCCCAGTAACGCAGCACATGCGGCTTGACGCCACAGAGATCGCTGACTTCACCGATCGTGAAATAGCGCTTGCCGGGGATGACCGGCAGCTCGTCGTTATTCGCTGGTTCCAGCATAAGCTTCCACTCGCGCTTTCAGTTTTTGTCCAGGCCTGAACGTCACGACGCGGCGTGCGGAGATCGGAATCTCCTCACCGGTCTTCGGGTTGCGGCCCGGCCTTTGGTTTTTATCGCGCAGATCGAAATTGCCGAAGCCTGACAGCTTCACCTGCTCGCCGTTGGCGAGCGCATTGCGCAGCTCTTCGAAGAACAGCTCCACCAGTTCCCTGGCCTCTCGCTTGTTGAGACCGAGCTCGTTGAACAGAGCCTCGGCCATGTCCGCTTTCGTCAGTGCCATGTTCTTAATCTCTTATTCTGGCTTCCAGTTCCTCGCCCAGCCGTGTCACGACCGCCTGCACCACGGCGTCGGCGTCCTCGACCGTTAGGGTGCGCGAAGAGTCCTGTAAAATCAAGCTTAAAGCGATACTTTTTAGTCCGGAATCTATACCAGCGCCGCGATAGACATCGAAGACCTCCACTGACTGAAGGAGCTCGCCGGCGGCGCGCCGCGCCACCTCTCGCAGCTTGGCGAATGGAACCGCCTCGGGTACGACCAGCGCGAGATCCCGGCGAATGGCCGGAAAGCGGGAGATGCTTGCAAATACCGGCACTCGGCCGGCTGTTGCCGCCTCGAAGTCGAATTCGAAGAGCAGCGGGGGAAAAGTCAGCGCGAGCTGGCGTGCGATTTCCGGGTGCAGCTCGCCCAGCCAGCCAACGACGCTTCCATCGCGCAGGATGTGCGCCGATTGCCCGGGACGCAGGATCGGATGCGCGGCCGTTTCGAAACGAAAGGCGTCGAAACGGCCCGACAGGCGCAGCACAGCTTCCACATCGGATTTCACATCGTAGACATCCGCCGCCTCGCCTTTCAGGCTCCATTGCTCCGGCGCGGGACTGCCGATCACGAGGCCGGCACAGACTTTTTGCTCGAGGACGTCAGGCCCCTGCGCGAGGAATCGGACACCGATCTCGAAAATTCGCAACCGCTCCTGCTGGCGATTGAGATTTTCGCGGGCGACGGCCACCAGACCGGGCCAGAGCGAAACGCGCATCACCGACATCTCGCTCGAAATCGGATTAGCCAGTTCTACCGCCTCCGTCCCGGGCGCCAGCAATGACTGAAGCGCGGGGTCGACAAAACTGTAGGTGATGGTTTCCTGATAGCCGCGGTCGACGAGCAGAAGCTTCATACGCGCGGTGTCCACACGGGCCTCGTCGTGCGCGGCGAATTGCTGCGGAATCTGCGCATCGGTTTCCGGCACCTGATCGTAACCATGAATGCGCGCGATTTCCTCGACGAGGTCCTCCGCGATCGCCACGTCGAAACGGAATGAAGGCGGCGTGACCTGCCAGCCCTGCCCGGTCGCTGCGACGCGCATTCCCAGGCGGCGCAGGATGTCGCCTACGCGGTCGTCAGCGATACGCAGCCCGAGCAGCCGCTCGAGGCGCTCGCGGCGCAAGCTCACTGCAGCGCGTTGCGGCAGCCCGCTCGACGCGCAGATTTCCGTCAACGGGCCCGGCGTTCCGCCGGCCATGTCGAGCAACAAGCCGGTCGCCCGTTCCATGGCGCGCGCCTGCATCTCGTAGTCAACGCCCCGCTCGAAGCGCTGCGATGCGTCGGTGGTGAGGCCGTAACGCCGCGCTCGTGCCGCGATAGCCGCCGGTGCGAAAAATGCGCTCTCGAGGAAAACATCGCGGGTGGTTGCCGATACCCCAGTGACCTCGCCACCCATGATGCCGGCCATGCCGATCGCGCCCGAGCCGTCGGCAATGACCAGCACGTCGCTATCGAGCGGAACGGTCCGTCCGTCCAGCAGCTCCAGCTTCTCGCCCGGCCGCGCCAGACGCACGATGATGCGATCCTCGAGCCGTGCAAGGTCGTAGCCGTGCATCGGTTGGCCCAGCTCGAGCATGACGTAGTTCGTCACGTCAACGACCGGATGGATCGACCGGATGCCGCTGCGACGCAGCCGCTCGATCATCCAGAAGGGCGCCGCCGCAGTCCCATCGATCCCGCGAATCACGCGCCCGACAAAGCGCGGGCATGCGTTCGCGGCCTGCACCTCGACAGCAAAACGATCCTCGATGACCGCGGTGACCGGCTCCACGGGGGCCGGCGTGAGCCGCGTTCGATTGATGACAGCCAGCTCGCGTGCAACGCCGGCAACGCTCAGACAGTCGCCGCGATTCGGCGTCAGCTCGAGATCGAGCACGCTGTCGTCCAGCGTGAGCGCCTCGCGCAGGTCCATGCCGGCGATCAGCGTTTCCGGCAACGCCAATATGCCGCTCGCGTCCTGGCTGAGGCCGAGCTCTTTCCCCGAGCAGAGCATGCCTTGCGACTCGACACCGCGCAGGCGCGCCGCGCGTATCTGCGCGCCGTCCGGCAGACGCGCGCCAACCATGGCCAGCGGCGCAGTCATGCCGGCGTGCACATTCGGCGCGCCGCAAACGATACTGAGCCGCTCGTCAGAGCCCGCGTCAACCTGGCACACCGACAGCTTATCGGCATCGGGGTGGCGTGCGACGCCGAGTACCTTGCCGACGATGACACCGGAAAATTCAGGCGCCGCAGGCTCTGTGCCTCCGACTTCGAGCCCAGCCAGCGTGAGCTGCGAGGCAACTGTGCGCGCGTCCGGCAGCGGATCGACCCACTCGCGCAACCAGGCGATGCTGACTTTCACGACAGTTGTAACGTCATTCCGGCGCGTTGCCCCGACGAAAGCCGGGGCGGAACCCGCTTAATTGAAAGACTTCTGGATTCCGGATCGATCCCGCTATGCGGCCTCGCCCGGAACGACGGGAACGAAGGCCAAGGGTTTGCGGGAGCGCACACTAGTTGAACTGTCGCAGGAACCGCAGGTCGTTCTCGAAGAACAGGCGCAAGTCGTCGATCCCATAGCGAAGCATGGCGAGCCGGTCGATACCGAGACCGAATGCATAGCCCGTGCAGCATTCCGGATCGACGCCGCAGATCCGGAGCACGTTCGGATGCACCATGCCGCAGCCCAGGATTTCGAGCCAGCCGGTTCGCGAGCACACGCGACAACCAGCACCGTTGCAGATTACGCACTGCATGTCGACTTCCGCCGAAGGTTCCGTGAACGGAAAATAAGACGGCCTGAAACGCAGATCGAGCTCGCGCTCGAAGAACGCCTGCAGGAAACCGTGCAGCACCGCCTTCAGATTTGCAAAACTGATATCCGTGTCGACGGCGAGCGCCTCGAGCTGATGGAACATCGGCGTATGCGTGACGTCCGAGTCTCGACGATAGACGCGCCCCGGGGCAATGACGCGCAAAGGCAGCTTGCCTTCGAGCAGGCAGCGTATCTGCACCGGCGAAGTGTGGGTACGCAGGAGCGTGCCGTTGCGCAGATAAAAGGTGTCGTGTTCTGCGCGCGCCGGATGCAGCGCCGGTATGTTCAGCGCCTCGAAGTTGTGGAACTCGTCCTCGATCTCGGGACCTTCCGCGACACTGAAGCCGGCACGCTCGAACAGCGTCCGCAAACGCTCCAGCGTGCGCGTGACGGGGTGCAACCCTCCGCTCACCTGCCCGCGTCCGGGCAGAGTCATGTCCACAGAGCGTGCGCCGAGTTGTGCTTCGACGCGCGCGCGCTCGAGCTCTGCACGGCGGCCCTCGAGCACAGATTGCAGCTCCTGCTTGACGCGATTGATGGCCTGCCCGGCAGCCGGACGCTCGCTGACCGGCAGGCTGCCCACTGCCTTGAGCTGTTCGGTGATCGCGCCTTTTTTGCCGAGCAGCCGGACGCGGACCTCGTCCAGGGACCTCAGGTCGCCGCTGGCCGCAATGTCGGAGCGGGCGCGTTCGAGAAGCTCGGTGAGATCGTGCACGATGTACTTTAGCCAGACGCTGCCGTTAGCAGCTCGTCGACGTTGGGCAGGCAACCGCACACCTGCGGTCCTTCGCTCAGAAACGCGTCAGACTGTCGGCCATGATGCCCGATTTCAGGCCTTGATGAGTTGCGCCTTCGCGGCTTCTGCAATGGCGGCGAAGCCTTCCGGATCCTCAACTGCAATATCTGCGAGCAACTTGCGATCGAGGTCGATGTCGGCCTGCTTCAGGCCGGCAATCAACCGACTGTAGGAAAGGCCATGCATGCGCGCCGCGGCGTTGATGCGGGTAATCCATAGTGCCCGGAACTGCCGCTTGCGCTGGCGCCGGTCGCGATAAGCATACTGCCCCGCCTTGATGACGGCCTGCTTGGCGACGCGATAGACCTTGCGGCGCGCGCCGTAATAGCCCTTCGCCTTGTCGAGCACCTTCTTGTGCCGGGCCCTGGCGACGACTCCACGTTTGACTCTGGCCATGTCTCAACTCCTCCCTGTCATGAATACGGCAGCATGCGCCGCACGCCCTTGACGTCGCACTCGGCGACCTGCGCCGTGCCGCGCAGCTTGCGCTTACGCTTCGGGCTCTTCTTCGTCAGGATATGGTTGAGATGAGACTGGGCGCGCTTGAAGCCGCCCTTGCCGGTACGGCGAAAACGCTTCGCCGCGCCGCGATTGCTTTTCAACTTAGGCACCAAACTCTCCTTGACTGGCCCGGCCGGAACGCGCTCGACTTTGCGGCGTGCCCGATACGGGCGGATTGCCGGCCGGACAACCCGGACGGCATTCGCTTGCATGGACCGGGTGCCCGGCACCCAGTCCGAAGGCGGGTTGAAACCCGCCCTACTTTCTCTTCGGGGCGATCACCATGATCATCTGCCGCCCCTCCATCTGCGGAAACTGCTCGACACCGCCGTATTCCTGCAGATCGTTGCGCACCCGTTCGAGCAGCTTCGCGCCCAGCTCCTGGTGCGCCATCTCCCGACCCCGGAAGCGCAGTGTGACTTTCGTCTTGTCGCCGCCGCTGAGAAAGCGGATCAGGTTGCGCAGCTTGACCTGGTAGTCGCCTTCGTCCGTGCCGGGGCGGAACTTGACCTCCTTGATGTGAATCTGCTTCTGCTTCTTGCGTGCGCCCTGGGCTTTCTTGTTCTGTTCGAACAGATACTTGCCGTAGTCCATGATGCGACAGACGGGCGGCTCCGCATTCGGCGAAACCTCAACCAGATCGAGTCCCACTTCCGAGGCGAGCCCGAGCGCCGCTTCCCGCGACATCACGCCTGCCTGTTCACCGTCAACGCCGATCACCCGCAGCTCGGGTGCATTGATGTCGTCATTGCGTCGGATCCGCTTTGTCGCCGCGATATGTCAGTCCTCCAAAACGTCAGCGGCCGCGGCTCGCGATCTCAGCGGCGAGGTGCCCGGCAAACGCATCCACGTGTAAGTTGCCGAGGTTCTCGCCGCTGCGCGTGCGCACGGCCACAGTTTTTGACTCGAGTTCCCGGTCGCCTGCCACGAGGAGATAGGGAACCCGCGCAATCGTGTGCTCGCGGATTTTATAGCCGATCTTCTCGTTTCTCAAGTCCGTTTCAACTCGAAACCCCTGATTTTTCAGGGTTTCACCAACTTCCCGCAGGTATTCAGCCTGGCGGTCGGTAATGCTGAGCAGGACCGCATGCACAGGGGCCAGCCAGGCCGGCAGATTGCCGGCATAATGCTCGATCAGTATACCGATGAAACGCTCCAGTGAGCCCAGAATCGCACGGTGCAGCATGACCGGCGTGCGCCGGCTGCCATCCTCGGCTACATATTCGGCATCCAGGCGGGCAGGCATCGCGAAGTCGAGCTGCAGCGTGCCGAGCTGCCAGACGCGGCCGATGCTGTCTCTCAGCGAAAAGTCGATCTTCGGCCCGTAGAAGGCGCCCTCCCCCGGCTGCAGCTTGAAGTCGAGGCGCTTCTCCAGCAGTGCCTGTTCGAGCGCGTGTTCGGCCTTGTCCCACAACGCATCCTCACCGACGCGTTGCTCGGGCCGCGTGGACAGGCCGAGCGCGACCTCATCGAAGCCGAAATCCCGGT
>JACDCP010000029.1:11082-15774 GCA_013817465.1 Gammaproteobacteria bacterium
ACGCTGAACAGCAGGTCGATGAACCGCAGCGCTTCATCCTCGATCTGGTCCTCGGTGCAGAAGATGTGCGCGTCGTCCTGCACGAAGTTGCGCACGCGCATGAGCCCATGCAGCGTGCCGCTCGGCTCGTTGCGGTGGCAGGAGCCGAACTCGGCCATGCGAAGCGGCAGATCCCGGTAGCTGTGCAGGGTCTGGTTGTAAATCTGCAGATGGCCGGGACAGTTCATCGGCTTGATGGCGAACTGGCGGTTCTCGGAGCCGGTCAGGAACATGCCGCTGCCGAA
The DNA here is from genome assembly GCA_013817465.1 of Gammaproteobacteria bacterium. GTDB lineage: Bacteria > Pseudomonadota > Gammaproteobacteria > Steroidobacterales > JACDCP01 > JACDCP01. The sequence goes on from JACDCP010000029.1 coordinate 11,367, forward strand.
CTTGGCGAGATGCCCGGACTTTTCCCAGAGGCTGCAATCCATGATCTGCGGTGTATTGACTTCCTCATAATCGTGCTCCGCGAGCCGCTCGCGAATATAGGTGCGCACCGTCCGGTAAACACGCCAGCCCTTGTCGTGCCAGAACACCATGCCGGGGGCTTCTTCCTGGGTATGGAAGAGATCGAGCTGCCTGCCGAAGCGCCGGTGATCGCGTTTCTCTGCTTCCTCCAGCCGGGTGAGATAGGCCTGCAGCGATTTTTTGTCAGCCCAGGCCGTGCCGTAGATCCGCTGCAGCATCTCGTTGCGCGAATCGCCGCGCCAGTAGGCGCCGGCGAGCTTCATGAGCTTGAAGGCTTTCAGATGCCCTGTGCGCGGCACGTGCGGTCCGCGGCAGAGATCCCTGAAGTCACCCTGGCCGTAGAGGCTGATCTCCTCGTCCGCGGGAATGGCTTCGATGATCTCGGCCTTGTAATGCTCGCCCTGCTCCCGGAACCAGGCTGCCGCGTCGTCTCGCGGCATGACGGTGCGCGTCAGCTCGAAGTCCGCCGCAGCCAGCTCGTGCATCCTGCTTTCGATGGCTTCGAGATCGGCAGGAGTAAAACCCGGCGGATAGGCAAAATCGTAATAAAAGCCGTCCTCTATGACCGGACCAATGGTCACCTGCGCATCGGGGTAGAGCTGCTTGACGGCCTGGGCGAGCAGATGCGCGGTGGAGTGCCGGATGAGCTCGAGACCCTTCTCATCGCGCGCTGTCACGATCGCCACGCGCGCATCGTTTTCAACGCGCGCCGAGACATCGACGAGCCGACCATCGATCTCGCCGGCCAGTGCGGCTTTGGCGAGGCCCGGACCGATGTCCGCGGCGATCTCGGCGATGCTGACCGGCTTGGGGAAGCTGCGCTGACTGCCGTCAGGCAGAGTGATAACGGGCATGAAGGGAGCTATGCAGATATCTCGTGAATCAGGGCTGCCCGAAAGATGGCCGCGGGAAATATGGTAGGCGCGAGTGGGATCGAACCACCGACCACCACCATGTCAAGGTGGTGCTCTACCACTGAGCTACGCGCCTTTCGGAATCGATAACGATACCGGAACCGCGCGCGGGCAGGCAAGCCCGATGGCCGGTTGAAACCGGCCCTTTCATGGATCCAGCGACCTGCAGGGCCGAGCTCATTCGGCCGTCGACGTTCACCCTGCGAGAGTGTCAGGCAGGCCCAGCCCCGCCCGCCGGATGTCCGCGATTTCGTCGCGCAGCCGCGCCGCCTCCTCGAACTCGAGATCGCGCGCGGACTTGAGCATGCGCTGCTCGAGCTGCCTGATCTTTTTCATGACCTGCTCCGGCGTCATGGCGGCGTAGATCGAAGGCTGCTCGGCTGCCCTGTCGATGCGGCGTCCTCTCGACCGCCCTCGGGCGTGCGCGCCCTCCATGATGTCGGTCACCGCTTTGATGATCGTCTGCGGGCTGATGCCGTGCGCCGCGTTGAAGGCAATCTGCTTGTTGCGGCGCCGCTCAGTCTCGTCGATGGCGCGCTGCATCGAGCCGGTCATGTTGTCCGCGTACATGATCGCGCGGCCGTTCAAATTGCGGGCCGCGCGCCCGATGGTCTGGATCAGCGAGCCTTCTGAGCGCAGGAAGCCTTCCTTGTCGGCGTCGAGGATAGCGACCAGCGCAACCTCCGGCATATCCAGCCCCTCACGCAGCAGGTTGATGCCGACCAGCACGTCGAACTCGCCGAGGCGCAGATCCCTGATGATCTCGGTGCGCTCGACGGTTTCGATGTCGGAATGCAGATAGCGTACGCGTACGCCATGCTCGTGCAGGTACTCGGTGAGATCCTCGGCCATGCGCTTGGTCAGGGTCGTAATCAGCACCCGTTCGTTGCGTTCTGCGCACAGGGCGATTTCCGACAGGACGTCATCCACTTGCGTGGCCACCGGGCGCACTTCCACCTGAGGGTCGACGAGGCCGGTGGGCCGCACGACCTGTTCGACGACCTGGGCCGAGTGCTCATACTCGTACTGCCGGGGCGTCGCGGACACATAGATCGTCTGCGGCGCAAGCTGCTCGAACTCGTCGAAGCGCAACGGCCGGTTATCGAGCGCCGAAGGCAGTCTGAATCCGTACTCGACCAGTGTCTCCTTGCGGGAGCGATCGCCGCGGTACATGCCGCCGAGCTGCGGAATGGTCGCGTGGCTTTCGTCGACGACCAGCAGCGCGTCCGGAGGCAGGTAGTCGAACAGACAGGGCGGCGGCTCGCCGGGCTCGCGGCCGGACAGGAATCGCGAGTAGTTCTCTATCCCTGAGCAATAGCCCAGCTCGTTGATCATCTCCAGATCGAACAGCGTGCGTTGCTCGAGCCGTTGCGCTTCGACGAGCTGATTCGCGTGCCGCAGGTGTTCCAGCCGTATCTTCAGCTCGTCCTTGATCTGATCCAAGGCCGCAAGCAGCACCTCGCGGGGCGTCACATAGTGCGACTTCGGATAAACCGTGAAGCGTGGCATCGGGCGCAGGATCTCGCCGGTCAGCGGATCGAAAGAGGTCAGCGATTCGATTTCGTCGTCGAACAGCTCGATGCGGATCGCCTCGCGCTCGGACTCGGCGGGGAACACATCAATGACCTCACCGCGCACACGGTAGGTGCCCGGCCGCAGATCCATCTCGTTGCGCGTGTACTGCATTTCCGCCAGCCGGCGCAGAATGCGGCGCTGATCCATGCGGTCGCCGCGCACGAAATGTAACACCATTTTGTGATAGGCCTCGGGATCACCGAGACCGTATATCGCCGAAACGGTGGCGACAATGATCGCATCGCGGCGCTCGAGCAGCGCCTTGGTCGCGGACAGGCGCATCTGCTCGATGTGCACGTTGATGGATGCGTCCTTCTCGATATAGGTGTCGGACGAAGGCACGTACGCTTCCGGCTGGTAGTAGTCGTAATAGGAGACGAAGTACTCCACCGCATTGTTCGGGAAAAACTCGCGGAACTCGCCGTAAAGCTGCGCTGCCAGCGTCTTGTTATGGGCAAGCACCAGGGTCGGGCGTTGCACTTGGGCAATAACGTTTGCGATCGTGTACGTATTGTGCACAAACGCGCCTCCCCTGCCGGCGAGAAACGTCTCCGGCCCTGGGACTGAAAGATCGTAGACGTAAGGGTGAGAGTACTCGATCCGACGTACATGCTTGACTGGCGTCCAGCGTACTCCGCAAAGTGCTCGCAGGCTCCCCCACTGCCTCCACCAGGAAAAATCCGGCAACGCGCTGCTACGGCATTGGTCGGCAAGGGCATCCAGGACCCTTAGCAACAACTCGCGGCTCGGCCGCCGCCGACCGCTCTCGAGATAGCTCAGCATCGGGCGTGAACAGCGGGACAGAGCGGCAAGCTTCGTTATGGAGAGCCCTGAACTCCTCCGAAGTGCCCGAAGTATGTCTGGTGCGATTGGAACTACATCCACATTGGTATCCGAACCTCGCTGCAACAAACGTCGCAGTTTCAGGTGTTTTTCCGGATGGTTGAATCCAACGCTCTCAGCGTATCGTCTGAGATCGCGCTGTCCGCTTATCGTCACATTGAAGTACGTCCCTCCGGCGTGCTTGGAGTTTGTATCCCGCTTTCGAACCTCGTGCAGTCGAGCGTGAATGCCAAAACGCTTCACTGCGTAAGCAAGGTCAGAAGACAGTTGCTCGCTTGCGGTCGTTGCAATGACTTCACCGCCGTTTCCGACGGTGCCGTCTCCATCGAAATAGGCTCGCAGAAGAATGCCCAAAGAGCGATCGGATAGCTGCGGCCAGAAATCCGGCAGCCGCTTGCTGGCAGCCGATCTGCCGCAGAGCTTTGACATCAAGGTCGTGAGCGCTGTCGAGGAAACCTGGTAATCGGATTTCGCGCGGACAAAGAATGGGATTTCAAGAGCCGCGAGAGCCTTTTCGATGCGGGAACGTAACGCAGGGTGATGGTTTGAAATGATCAGGTACTGCGCCTGGCTATTGCCTTCTGCGATGTAGTAACCAATCAGCGACAGAACAGATTCGGTCAATGGAAGTTGGGCCGGCAAGCGACACGTGGGCTTCTTTCCCCCGACGGTGACACGTGCACCACAGCGGCCACCCAGCTCACGGGTGTGAGACATCAGTCTGAGGAAATGCCGGACCTTCAGCCCGCTTCCTTTCACGCCATGCCGAATAGCCCAAAGCTTGGCGTAAGGTTGAATCTCACATGCCCTCATTGCTGAGACGAACTCACCGCGACCTGCCGCCGATACGTATTCCATGATGGGTGCTTCGGCGAATACGGAAAGCTGCGTGTCCTCCAGGTAGGAAAGAACATCCAGTGTCCGCAAACTTTCCGAGCCGGCTATCGCATCCGGGACGGGAAGATAATCGCACTGCCGAGTATCATCGGTCCTAATT